>SLQK01000070.1 GCA_007131525.1 Nitriliruptoraceae bacterium
TCGTTGCTGGTCGGGGCGCTGCTCCTGCCGCTGGTCGGGGCCGTGGGCCGGTTGGTGGAGGTCCGCCGGGCGCGCCGGGCTGCCCGCCGCCCCTGACGCCGGGCGCGAGGTGACCGGCACCGCCTGCCTGCCAGGCTGCGGTCACGGCCCGGCTCCCGCCGCCCGCCCTGGCTGCCGGGTGGCTCTCCGACTGCGGGGGGACCCGAGGTTCCTCCTGGAGGACGACGGCAGGCGCCGCCGGTGTGCGTAGGTTCGGATCGGAACCCAGCTGGCCGTCCTCCGGTCGGCGCGAACCTCGGAGCCCCCGTGTCCACCGCCACCGACGGCCCCGTCAGCGTCGTCGTCCAGGGACTGACCAAGCGCTTCGGCGACCAGCTGGCCGTCGACGACGTCAGCTTCGAGCTCCCCCCCGGCCGGGTCGTGGGCTTCCTCGGTCCGAACGGCGCCGGCAAGTCAACGACGATGCGCATGATGATCGGCCTGACCGCCCCGACGGCAGGGACGGCGACCTTCGACGGCGTGCCCTTCCACGACCTCGCCGACCCCGTCCACACGGTGGGCAGCATCGTCGACGGCGTGGGCTACCACCCCGGTCGACGTGCCGTCGAGGAGCTCAGGATCAGCGCCGCCACCGTCGGCATCCCCCGGGAGCGGTGCGACGAGGTCCTCACCCTGGTGGGTCTGCAGGAGGCGGCGACCAAGCGTGTCGGTCAGTTCAGCCTCGGCATGCGCCAGCGCCTCGGTCTCGCTCAGGCGCTCCTGGGCGACCCGAAGGTGCTGCTGCTCGATGAGCCCGCCAACGGCCTCGACCCGGAGGGCATCCACTGGGTCCGCCAGCTCCTGCGCTACCTCGCCGGCCAGGGCCGCACGATCCTCGTCTCCTCCCACCTCCTCGGCGAGATCTCCCGCCTGGCCGACGAGGTGATGGTGATCCGTCGGGGCCGGCTGGTCGCCAACGCGAGCGTGGCGGAGCTGACCGGCGCTGCGGCCGGCGGGGTGGCGGTGCGGTCCGCCGACGATGCCGCCCTGGCCGAGCGGCTGCGGGCTGCGGGCGCCGAGGTGGAGCGCACCGATGGCCACCTGATGGTCACCGGGTCGACACCCGAGGAGGTGGGGCAGCTCGCGCTGGCGGCAGGCATCGCTCTCCACGAGCTGCGGCCCGCGGTCGCCGAGCTCGAGGACGTCTTCATGGACCTGACCGCCGGGGGAGGGATCGCCTGATGTCGCTGGCCATCGCGGAGACCCGCAAGCTGACCACCGTCTGGACCACGACCATCATCACGCTCGTGGGGCTGCTCCTCGTGCTGTTCGGGGCGGCGTTCTTCGTCTTCGAGTCCGAGTTCTCCGGCGAGTTCCTCGGCACCGACAGCCAGGTCGCCGCCGCGATCGACCAGATCGGCGGGATGAGCGTCATCGCGCTGATCGTCGGGTTGCTGTCGGTGACCACCGAGTTCCGACACGAGACGATCGGCCGGACGCTCCAGCTCACGCCGAGCCGGACCAGGGTTGTCGTGACCAAGATGGTGGTGGGCGCGCTCTACGGCGTCGTGTTCTTCGTCCTCGGGTTGGTGGTCGTGGGTGCGATCCTGCTGCTGTCCGGGACGGAGCTCGACCTCGGCGAGGCGGTGGTCGCGGCCCTGTGGCAGGGGCCGGTCGGCCTGGCGCTGATGGCGGTGTTCGGGGTCGCGGTCGGGGCGCTGCTGCGCAGCCAGGTCGTCGCGGTGGCGCTGATGCTCATCTACGTGTTCGTCATCGAGTCACTGGTCATGCAGTTCCTCCCCAACGTCGGTCGGTGGCTGCCCTTCCAGGCGCTGAACGCCATGTTCCTGTCGGAGGAGCTGACCGCGGGCATGGGGGTCGAATCGGCCGCGCCCCTCGCACCGATGGTCGGGCTCGCGGTGTTCGTCGCCTACTTCGTGGTGGCGGCGACCGCCGCGATCGTGCTCATGCGGGTCCGGGACGTGTGACCTGGGGCGCCGCGGTGGCGCCCGGATCGAGCGCGGCCACCAGGGCGGTCACATCCCGGGGTGCGAGCACCCTGGCCGCACGCTCGGCGAGGTGGTCGTCATCGAGGTGGCCCTGCTCGATGGCGGTGCACAGGCGGTGGAGCGCGGCGCCGTGGTGGTCGACGCGGTCGCGGGCGTACCCCGGGCTGGCGCCCCGGGTCGCCATGAACGGCCAGTCCGAGGCCTGCAGCTGCGCGAGCTCCCGAGCCACCGCGGCCCGCTGCCGATCGGTGCCCCGGCCGCCGGCCAGCGCCGCCCGGGCGCGGGCCTCGGCCTCCCGGAGCCGCTGCCACAGGGGGCGGGTGGTCGGGGTGACCCAGCTGGCGTGGCCCTTGGCGTAGCCCCAGGACGACTCGGGCAGGTGCAGCCGCCGGGTCGGTGGGTGGCGCTCGAGCCGGGAGGCGAGCGTCGTGGTCCGTAGCGCCGGATCCGCCACCACCCGTCGCAGCAGCGCCTCGAGGAACGCCACCCCCTCGAACCACCAGTGCCCGAACAGCTCGGTGTCGTAGGCCGCGACGACCAGTCCGCCGGGGCGTGGGTCCAGCACCTCCCGCAGCACGCTGTGGAGGTGGTCGGCGTCCCGCTCCACCTGAGCGGCGGCCGGCGCCGGCTCGTAGATCGCCTTCTGGTCCGGCGGCAGCGCGTGATCGGTGACCCGCCAGGAGGGGTGGGTCCCGAAGGTGCCGCGGGCGAAGTAGTCCCGGTACCACACGTTGCCCGGGTAGCCGCCCGAGGGGGACCAGACGTGGTAGGCGACGGCGAGGTCCCGGGCGAAGGCGGCGACGTCGCTGTCGCCGATCCACACCGCGTCGTGGACCACCTCGTCCGCGTGGCCCGTGCCGGGGGTCGGGACGGCCGGACGGGCGGTCCAGTCCCGGTCCGGTCCCCCCACCGCCCGGACCAGGGTGGCCGCGTCGACCAGGATGTGGTCGATGCCGTGGGCGGCGTAGACCTCCTCGAGGCCGGGCAGCTCAGGGCCGATGCGCGGCAGCGTCGGCGTGCCCTGGACGTCGACCCGCCGCGGGCGTGCGGTCGGGTCCGCGACCCGGCCGGCGGGCCGGTAGCCGAGCTCCGGGGGCCACAGGCCGCTCGGGCGACGGCCGGCCCAGCCGCGCATGTGCTCCAGGCCCATGGTGAGCTGGGCATCCACCAGCAGCGGATCCGCCATCAGCGGCAGGTAGGGGTGGGTGGCCGGTCCGCCCAGCAGTTCGATGACGCCAGCCTCGGCGAGCTCGCGCCACACCGCCAGCAGCCCACCGCGGCGCTGGACGTCCTCGTGCAGTTCGAGCAGCTCCTGGTACCGCCGCCAGTGGAAGCCGGCGAGGTCGCGCACCTCCACCGGCTCGTGGAGGTGCCAGCGCTGCTCCTCGGCACGCCACATCTGCCCGCCGAGCCAGGTCCCGAGGTCCTGGGCCGCTCGGGGATCGGCGACCTGGTGGGCGACCGCCGGGGTCACGCCGAGGGTGAGCAGCGCACGGTGGCCCTCCTCGGCGAGGCGTTCCAGCACCGCGGTGACCGGCAGCCAGGAGGTCCCCCAGGCCTCGAACAGCCACTCCTCGCCCACGGGCCACACGCCGTGATGGCGCAGCTCGGGCAGATGGGTGTGCAGGACCAGGCCGAGCTCACCGGGAGCCTCGCGCGGTCGGCGTCGGTGGGGCGGCGTCACGCCCGGCCGACCCGGCAGGTGACCAGCAGGTCGAGGCTCGCATCGAGGTCGTGCCGATCGAGCCGGAAGTCGCGCTCCTCGACGCGGTGGACCAGGTCGCGGAGCCAGGTCGGCCACTGCTCGGGCGGCCCCTCACCGAGCACGGCTGGGACCGACACGTCCCGCTCTCGCTCCACCTCGGCGACCGCCCCGTCGTGGTGGACCCCCTGCACCACCTCGACGTCCAGGCCGCAGCGTCCGAGCAGCCGGGTCAGCTCCGCGGCGGTGAACTCCACGGTGTGGAAGGGGTTGACGGGGGTATCGCTGTCGGGGGTGAAGGTCAGCCGGTTGGGTGTGGCGAGCATGATCAGCCCGCCGGGCTCGGTGACCCGCTGGAGTTCGGCGAGGTAGCCGGGGATGTCGTGGAGGTGCTCGATGACCTGGAAGGACACGCACAGGGCCACCTCGCCGTCGGCCAAGGGCAGCTCGCGCAGCTCCGCCTCGACCACCTCGATGGCGGGATCGGCCGCGCTGTAGGCGGCTCGGGCGTGCGCCACCGTCAGCGGGTCCAGATCCGCGCCGATCACCCGGTCGGCGCCGGCGGCCCGCAGCATCTGCAGCCCGTACCCCTCGCCGCAGCCGGCGTCCAGCACCACCACCTCGCCGTCGACACGACGGTCGCGCAACTCGCGCACGTGACCCTCGGCGGCGCGGTAGGCGATCACGTGGCGCAGGAACCAGTACCGCTCGTCGGGGATGCCGGGCAGGGTGCGCTCCCCGGTCAGTGGCAGCTCGGGCACGCCGCCGGTGTCGTCCGGCGCGGGCGGTGGGCCGGGCGGTGGGCCGGGCGGGGGAGCGGGTCGGGCGCACATGCCCGCAGCGTACGTAGTGGCGGACCACGGCCCCGACGGCGGCTCCGGCGGCGGCTCCGGCCA
>SLQK01000035.1 GCA_007131525.1 Nitriliruptoraceae bacterium
CGGCCTGCTCGCTGCAGCCCACCTCGACGCGCTGACCGTAGGTGCCGAGCAGCCCCCGGACCCGCGCATCCACCTCGGCGCAGCCGCCCCCGCCCTCGGCGGCGCCACGGCGGGCCGCCTCGAAGGCTGCCGTGGTCACCGTCGAGGTGGCGTACAGGTGCACGAGCGTCTGGGTGGCCAGCAGCAGGAACCCGAGGAAGATCGCGACCCCGAAGGTCATCGTGATCGGGCCCGAGCCCTGCTCGCCGCCCTGGTGGCGCAGCGGCCGAGTGGTCAGCCGCCGATCGACTCCACCTCCGACTGGATGCGATCCTCGGCGGTGCTGAACACCCCGGAGAAGGCCAGCCACATCAGGCCGCCGAGGATCGCCATGATGAGCACCGCGATCGCGGTCGAGATCACGCCCTCGCCGGCCTCGTGGCCTCGGAGGCGGGCGAACAGGGTCGTCGTGTCGTTGCTGTACATGATCCCCCCGAAGGGTGTCAGGCCCCCTGGAACGTTTCGGGAGCGTAGGTGGGTGGGTGACGTCCCCCGGCGCGTGCGCGGGGAACGCAACGGCGTCGGTGACGCCGCACGTCGTCGAGGCGCGGTCGTGGTTCACCCCAGGAACCCCGACAACGCCGAGTAGAAGGGGACACCGATGAACACCACGCCCGGCGCCAACGTGGCCACGGTGACCGGGATCCAGACCTGCTGACCCCGCCGTTCGATCGTCTCGATCAGCTCCCGCTGGACGTCGCGGCGCATCCCGCGCGCCTCGCCGGCGATCAGCCGCCCGAGGTCGCTGGCCTCACGGTTGAGGGCCAGGACGGCGACGAACCGATCGACGGCGTCGACATCGGCGAGCTCGGCCCACTCCTCAAGCGCCGTGGTCTCGTCGACCCCCTGACGGATGCGTGCCAACACGATCCGCAGATCGCTGGCCACCGCACCCCGCCCTCGTCGCGCGACCCGGTCGATCGCACCGACCAGTGAGTAGCCCGCAGCCAGCAGCATGCCGATCTGCTCGGCGACGATCGGGAGCTCGAGGTGCACCGAGCGCTGCCAACGGTCGGAGGCGGCGGTGACCTGCTGCTCCAGCAGCAGGAACGCCAGCAGCATCCCTCCGAGGGTCAGCAGGACCGCGATCGCCGGGGGCGGTCGGACCGCGACGGTGGCCAGCGCACCGATCCCGAACCCCGCCAGCGCCCATCCGATCTGGCGGACCCGGAACTCGGTGACATCGAGGTCGGCGTGGACGCGACGCAGCCGACGGTCGAGGTCCTCACTGACACCGAACAGACGTGAGAACTGCGACCCGAGTGCACGTGCGAGCGGTCCGACCGCCTCCCGGAACGATGCCACGGACAGCAGGCCGCTGCGAGCACGCAACCCCATCCCGCCGGGGACGTAAGGCCCGATGCGCTCGGCCAGGGGCCTGCGGGCGAACCACCGCAGCTCCGAGAGGAGCAGGATCAGCCCGAACCACAGCAGCACCCCGCCGACCAGCAACCACACCGTCATCGGTTCACCTGCCGCGCCTGTGCCTCGCCATCTTCCGGCTGGCCCTCCTGGTGGAACACGCGCTCCTCCTCGGGCAGCTTCAGGAGCTGGCTCGCCCACACCCAGCAGCCGGCCATCATCGCGAAGGCGATGAGCACCCAGAGCTGCCCGGTGGCGGACTGGAAGGCCACCCGCCCGTCACCGATGTTGAGCCCGACCAGCGCCATCCCGACCGGGACCACGATCACGAAGGACCGCGCGAAGCGCACCCCGGCCTGCTTCGCACGAGCGTCCTTGCGCCCCTGGAGGTCGTCGGTGCGGTCGTCGATCAGAGCCCTGAGGCGCTGATCCACGTCGGTACCACCGACCTCGTGGGCGATCAGCAGGGTCTCGCACACCGCATCCGCCGTCGGATCGGCCAGGTTGGCCTTGAGGACGTCCAAGGACCGGTCGAGGTCGGTGGAGATCAGCCACTCGCGCTGGGCCGCGGCGAAGGCGGGCCGCATCTCCTCGGGTCCCCGGGCGCCGACGGCGAACAGCGCCTGGGGGATCGACCGACCCAGGGTGACGGCCTGGAGACGGATCTCCTCGATCATCCGCGGCCAGGCCTCCCTGGCCAGCGCCCGCCGGGCACGACGGCGGCTCCGGGCGCTGACCACGGGGATCGTGGCAGCGGCCAGACCGACCGCGATCGCAGCGGGCAACCCGCCGTACACCGCGTAGCCGAAGGCCGCAGCCACGGCGAACAGGACCGCCTCGACGGCGAGGAACTCCGCCACCCGGACGTTCTCGAGGCCGGCCTGGACCAGGAAGTCGCCGAGGCTGCCGCGTCGCCGGCGGCGCCCGATCCCCGGGGAGACCCCGATCCCACGCCAGCCGAAGGCGACCGCGGTGTAGATCAGGAACACCCCGTACGCGGCAGCGAGAGCCAGGAGGAGCGCCGTCAACCCGTGGGTCATCGCGCCCCCACCCCGCCGGCCGCGGCACCGGCGGCCCGCCCTGGGTCGAGCAGCTCGCGCACGTCGATGCCGGCCGACGCCAGGGCGCGGGTGCAGCGCGCCGGCAGGTGGCCGGTCCACACCAGGGGCGCCTCCGGGGAGGACCGGGTGAACAGCTCGGTCACCGTGAACGCGGTGGCGCCCTCACCGGTCTGCTGGTCCTCGACGGCGATGATCTCCGTGACCCGCGGCACGCCGGCCACCCGGGTGCTGTGGACCACGATGTCCACGGCTTCGGTCACCAGGGCGTTCAGCGCCGTCATCGGTAGCTCGGACCGGGTGTCGGCGAGCTGGCAGATGAACCGCAGCCGGGACAGGGCCTGGCGAGCAGAGCCCGCGTGGATCGTGGTGAACCCCTTCACCCCCGAGGACAGGGTCAGCAGCAGCGGCAGCGCTTCACGGTCGCGGACCTCACCGACGATGGCCACGTCCGGCGCCATGCGGAGGAACCCGCCGACCAGCCGCCGGAGGTCGACCTCGGCCCGATCGGGCCGGGCCGTGCGGGTCTGCATGGAGGCCACGTTCGGGAGCGGGACATCGACCTCGAACACCTCCTCGGCGGTGACCACCCTGAGGCTCGGATCGAGCTCCGCGGTGCAGCAGGACAGCAGCGTCGTCTTGCCCGACCCGGGCGGTCCGGCGAACACCGTGGACAGCCGGGCCCGGGCGACGGCCGCCAGGAACGAACCCACCTGGGCCGTCATCATCCCGCGCTCGACCAGCTGGTCGAGGGACCGGAAGGCCACCCCCGTGAACTTGCGGATGTTGACGAGCAGGTGGGAGCCACGCCCGACGTCCCGGTGGACGATGTGCAGCCGGGCCCCGCTGTCGAGCTGGGCGTCCTGCAGCCCCTCGGACGGATCGAGCTTCCGGTGCGAGCTGGAGGCGTCATCGAGGATCTTGGTGAGGGTGCGGAGCACGTGCTCGTCGTCGTGGAAGGCCTCGTCGTGGTAGCCGGAGACGCCGCGGTGCCGCTTGACGAAGATCTGATCGGGGGCGTTGATCATGATCTCCCAGACGTCATCGTCGGACAGCAGCGGCTCCAGGGGCCCGTAGCCGGTCAGGTTGCGCTGCGCCTTCTCGACCACGAGGTCCGGATCCGGCAGGTCGTAATCCCGGAGGCCATGCTTGAAGTCCAGGCTCCAGCGGGAGACCTCGTCGGCCAGCAGCTCCCCCAGCCGCGCGGCCGTGCCGTCGGCATCGAGGTCCAGCGACTCGTCCTTGGCACGACGCAGGACGAGCTGCTCGATCTCGACCAGAGGTGAGCGGAAACTGGTCACGAGCCCGGTTCCTCCTGGGCGGTGAAGCCGCGGAGGCTCCCGGGGGCGATCGCGACCGGCGCCAGCTGACGCACCACGAGCGGCGTGGCCGCGCGCTCGCGGATCGCGGTGACGCCACGGGCCAGCGACCGCGCCATGCCCGTCGGGAGCGCGACGCCGTCGCGGAACGCATCGTCGACACCCCGCTCGGAGAGGTACAGCGGGTTGGCCAGCGGTGGTGGCCCGACACCGGCCACGCCGCCGATGCTGGAGCGGCCGATCTTCGCCAGCGCTGCCGTCAGCTCCGCACGAGCGCGAGGGGAACGGGGTGCGCGGTTGACGACCGGGAGCAGTCGGTCAGCCGTGAGACCGAAGGCCAGCAGGTCCCCGATCGTGCGGACCAGTGCGGCCAGCCCCTTCATGGACGGCTCCCCGACGATCAGCACCACCTCGGCGCGGGCCAGCGTGGCCCTGGCCAGCAGGTTGCGGTCCTCGACGTCGGTGGACCCCGTCTCCGCCTCGCCTTCCACATCGGCCTCGACATCGGCGACCACGACGTCGACCAGGCGCTGCAGCGAGTCCAGGGTCGCCTCCACCGCCAGCGGCCGGAGCGCCACCCAGTGCTGGGGGCGACGCAGGCCGAGCAGCACGCGGTAGCCGCGGGCGGGGACATCGAAGGTCTGCTCCCGCACGACGTGGTGAGGCGGCACCGAGGTCCGGTGGGCCTCGACGACCTCCTGGATGCTCGGGACGAGGACCCGCGAGTCGTGGAGCATGGCCTGATCCGCCACTCGGCAGAGGTCGGCGAGCAGGACCGTGGGCGCAGCGGACCGA
>SLQK01000074.1 GCA_007131525.1 Nitriliruptoraceae bacterium
CCCGGTCCGGCCGTCGCCGCGCCGAGGGCGGCGTCCCGCACGGGCCCGTCCGCGCCCACGGCCCCGCCGCCACGCCGCGCCATCAACTCCTCGTAGGTGCCCTCGAACACCGACAGCCCACCGTGGCTGAACTCCACGATCGTGTCGGCCGTGGCCCGGATCACGTGCCGGTCGTGGGTGATCAGCACGACGGTGCCCGGGTAGGCCACCACCGCGTCCTCGAGCACGTCCCGGGAGGCGAGGTCGAGGTGGTTGGTCGGCTCGTCGAGCAGCAGCAGGTTGACCGGTGAGGCCATCGCCTTGGCCAGGCCCAGCCGGGTCCGCTCGCCGCCCGACAGCTCGAGCACCTTGCGGTCGGCGAGGTCACCGGGGAACCCGAAGGCGCCCAGCATCGACCGGTGGTTGATGGACCGGTGGCGATCACCCAGGGCCGTGCGGAACTCCTCCAGCACGGTGCGGTCGAGGTCCATCACCTCCGCCTGGTGCTGGTCGACGACGGCGACCTCGACGTTGGAGCCCAGCGTCACCGTGCCCGCGGCCATCGGCACCTGGCCGAGCAGGGCTCGCAGCAGGGTGGTCTTGCCCGCGCCGTTGTGCCCGATCAGCGCCACCTTCCGACCCCGCTCGATCGCGAGGTCGACGCCGTCGAGGACGGTGAGCTCGCCGTAGCGCACCGTCAGCCCCGACACCTCGGCGACCACCCGACCGGAGCGCGGCGGCTCGGGGAAGGCGAACCGGGCCACCAGCGTGCGGTGGTCGGGCACCTCGATGCGCTCGAGCTTGTCCAGCTGCTTCAGACGGGACTGGACCTGCCGGGCCTTGGAGGCCTTGTAGCGGAACCGCTCGACGAACCGCTCCTGCTGGGCGATCACCCGGTCCTGCTGGGCCTTGGCCGCGCGCAGCCCCGCCAGGCGCTCCTCGCGCTGGGTGACGAAGGAGACGAAAGCCCCGAGCTCCGCGGCCACGGTGCCGCTGCGGACCTCGTAGGCGGTGGCCGTCCCGGCGGCCAGCTCCACGATCACATCGGCGGTGGCGTCGATGAAGTCCCGGTCGTGGCTGACCAGCAGGAGCGCCCCGGGGAGCTCCCGCAGGGTCCCCTCCAACCACACGATGGTGTCGAGGTCGAGGTGGTTCGTCGGCTCGTCCAGCACGAGTAGGTCGGGCTTGGCCAGCAGCAACCGGGCCAACGCCACGCGCACCCGCCACCCACCCGACAGCTCCGAGGTGTCCCGTCCGGCGTCCTCGGGCGCGAACCCGAGCCCGGCCAGCACCCGGTGGGCCTCGGCCTCGAGCTCGTAGCCGCCCAGGGTCGCGAACCGATCCTGCACCTCGGCGTAGGTGCGCAGC
Source organism: Nitriliruptoraceae bacterium (assembly GCA_007131525.1). Taxonomy (GTDB): domain Bacteria; phylum Actinomycetota; class Nitriliruptoria; order Nitriliruptorales; family Nitriliruptoraceae; genus T1Sed10-7. The sequence goes on from SLQK01000074.1 coordinate 1,348, forward strand.
AGCGCGTCCTGGTCGTCACCGGCGGTGTCGACCAGGCGCTGCTCCAGCTCGCGGAGCTGCTGCTCCAGGGCGCGGAGGTGTTCGGCGCCGTCGAGGACGTGCTCGAGCACGGTGGTGGCGCTCCCGACGGCGTCGACGACGTCCTGGGGCAGCCAGCCGATCCGGAGATCCTTCGGCCGGGTGACCACGCCCTGATCGGGGTCACGGAACCCGAGCAGCGTGTGCAGCAGGGTGGTCTTGCCGGTGCCGTTGCCTCCGACCAGCGCCGTGCAGGTCCCAGGTGGGAACCGGAGGCTGACCCCGGAGAACAGCTGCCGCGCACCCAGGGTGACGCTGACGTCGGAGCAGCTGAGCACGGGCTTCCTCGGGATCCGGCGGTCCCGGCAGGCTACCGACGGCGACCGCGTAGCCTGCCGGGCCATGCACCTGCTGTCGTTGCACGACGTCGCGGCGTCGGTGGAGGGGCGCACCCTCTTCGCCGGGGCCTCCTTCGGCCTGACCTCCGAGGACCGGGTCGGGGTGGTGGGACCGAACGGCGTGGGCAAGACCACGCTGCTGCGCATCATCATCGGTGAGCGGGAACCCGACGTCGGCCGGGTGGTCCCCCGCTCGGGGCTGCGGATCGGCTGGCTGCCCCAGGAGGTGGCCCTGCCCGACGCCTCCGCGGCGGCCATCGTGGCCGAGGGCGACCCCCTGGCCAGGGACGACGAGGTGGCGGCGCTGCTGGCACGGCTCGGGGTCCCCGACGACCTGCGGGTCGCCCGGGCCTCTGGTGGGCAGCGGCGGCGGGTCGCCCTGGCACGCACCCTGCTGGCACCGACCGATCTGCTCGTGCTGGACGAGCCCACCAACCACCTCGACGTCGACACCGTGGACTGGCTCGAGGAGGAGCTGGCCCGCCGCCGCAGCGGGCTCCTGCTGATCACCCACGACCGGTACGTGCTGGAGCGCAGCGTCAACCGGATGCTGGATCTGGACGCACCGTCAACCGACGAGCCGGCCGAGGTGTGGTGGCACGACGGGACCTACTCCTCGCTGCTGGAGGCCCGGGCGGAGCGCGCGGCGATCCGCCAGCGCACCACGGCCCGGGCCCGCAACCTCTACACCAAGGAGGTGGCGTGGCTGCGCCGCTCCCCCAAGGCACGCGGCACCAAGCCGCGCTTCCGGCTGGAGCAGGCCGAGAAGCTGCGACAGGCCGCAAGCGGCGATGCGGAGTTCCAGCCCCTGGAGCTCGGGACCGGTGCGACCCGGCTCGGCGACGAGGTGGTCACCCTCACCGACGTGTCGCTGACCCGTGGTGACCACCTGGTCCTCGACCACGTCGACCTCGGCATCGGGCCGGGTGAGCGGGTCGGCATCGTCGGCCCCAACGGCTCGGGCAAGACGACGCTGCTGCACGTGCTCGCCGGCCAGCTCGCTCCGGACGAGGGTCGGGTGAAGGTCGGCCGGACCGTGCAGCTGGCGGTGTTCGAGCAGCTGGCGACCACGCCGCCCTCGGGCGCGACCGCCCTGGACACGGTGCTGGAGATCGCCGCGCACGTGCCCCTGAAGAACGGTGAGCGGCTCCCGGCCCACCGGCTCGCCGAGCGGTTCGGGTTCGACGGCCGCACCCAACGCACCCCCGTGGAGCTGCTGTCCGGTGGCGAGCGCCGCCGGCTCGCGCTGCTCCACCTGCTGGTGGCCGCACCCAACGTGCTGCTGCTCGACGAGCCGACCAACGACCTCGACCTCGACACCCTGGCCGTGCTCGAGGACCACCTCGATGGCTTCGAGGGGACCTTGGTGGTCGCCAGCCACGACCGCTACCTGCTCGACCGGCTCACCGACCGGATCGTCGCCATCGACGGCGGTCGCCTCACCGAGCACCTGGACTGGGCCGGCTACCGGGAGCGGATGCTGGCGGTGCGGGCGGCCGCCGACCGGGAGGCCGCGGCCCGACCCGCCGCACCGAGCGACTCCGCCAGGGACAACGCCCAGCGCCAGGCGGACCGGCGTCGGGCACGGCAGCTCGAGCAGCGTCTGGCCCGCCTCCAGCAGCAGCGGGAGCGACTGGTCGGCCAGATGGTGACGGCCGCCCCTGCTCCGGAGCGACTGATGGCCCTCCAGGAGGAGCTCACGATGGTCGATGCTGACATCGACCGCACCGAGGACGCGTGGCTCGAGGTCGCCGTCGACGATGACCTCTGACTCGTGCGCCGCGCGCGTGGCCGCAGGGTACGGTTGGCGGTCGGCGGAGGACCTGCGTCGCAGCGCTCCGCGTCGTCGAGTGGTCCGAGCCGACCTGACCGGGAGGAGCGGGTGTCCAAGGACACGTTGCAGACCGACGTACGGGAGCGTGCCGGCCTCGGCGAACTCCTCACGCGCGGCGCCGAGCGGGGCTACGTGACCCTGTCGGAGATCCATGACCTCCACGACCCGATCCAGGATCCCGCGGACTGGCCGGAGGAGGTCGCCACCGAGGTGCGCGACCGGGGCATCGAGGTGGTCGACGACCTCACCGAGGATGCCGCGCCTGCTCCGGCGGAGTCGGCCACCAGCGGGTCCACCACCGATGGTGTTCGCCAGTACCTCAACGCCATCGGTCGGGTCGAACTGCTGACCGCCGAGGAGGAGGTCGACCTCGCCAAGCGCTACCACGCCGGGGTCGCGGCCCGCGCGCTGCGGGTCGACCAACAGCGCGTCGGGACCCCCGCACGGCGCGGCCGGCTCGAACAGATCATCGACGAGGGCGACCGGGCCCAGGAACGTCTCGTCACCGCCAACCTTCGCCTGGTGGTCTCGATCGCCCGCCGCTACCTCGGCCGCGGGCTGTCGCTGCTCGAGCTGGTCCAGGAGGGCAACCTCGGGCTGATGCGCGGCGTGGAGAAGTTCGACCACACCAAGGGCTACAAGTTCTCGACCTACGCCACCTGGTGGATCCGACAGGCACTGACCCGCGGGACGGCGAACAAGGCCCGCTCCGTGCGGCTACCGGTGCACGTCCACGAGCTGGTGGCCAAGGTGCGTCGCGCAGAGTTCGAACTCCTGCAGGTGCTGGGTCGCGACCCGACCGACAGCGAGGTGGCCGAGACCCTCGGCATCAGCACCGACCGGCTGCTGGAGCTGCGGCTGGCGGGTCGGGAGATCACCTCGCTGGACCGCACCGTCGGGGAGGACGGCGACACCACCCTGGGCGAGCTCGTCCAGGACGACGACGCTCCGGACCCGGAGCTGTGCGCCACGACCGAGCTGGCCCGCCTCGAGCTGCTCGCGACCCTTGAGGAGCTGCACGAGCGCGAGCGGGGCGTGCTGGAGCTGCGCTACGGGCTCACCGGGGGCGAGCCGGCGACGCTGGAGGAGATCGGCGAGCGCTACGGGGTGACCCGCGAGCGGATCCGCCAGATCGAGAAGAACGTGCTCGCCAAGCTCCGCCACCCCGCCCACGCCCAGCGGTTGCGCTCGCTCGCCGACGAGCACTGACCACGGCGGCCGGGACCGGCGGGTAGCCCCGGGCAGGTGGCTGGGCCCGGACCGGCGGTGCGGTCGGACCGGCGGTGCGGTCGGACCGAGCGCGCGCTCCCGCGCGGGGGTGCAGGTGGGGCGCTGACGTGCCGATGGTCCTTCTGACGGGCCACCACCGGCCCGCGGAAGCGGGAGCCACCTGCACATGGCACGGACCACCGGCGTCAGCCACAGCTGGCTGTGGCTGGTGATCGCTGCGCTGCTCGTGGCCACCGCACCGGCGGCGCGGGCCGACGACGACCTCATCCGCAGCCGCGCGCGGCTCGGCGAGGCGGAGCGCTCCCTCGAGCAGCTGCAGCGCGAGGTCCGCGACGTGGTCGAGGAGGTCTCGGCGCTGGACACGAGCCTCCAGCGAGCGAGCGCCGAGCTCGCAGCGCTCGAGTCGGACCTCGAGCTGGCCCAGCGCGACCATCGTGCCGCCCGCGAGCAGGTCGAGCACACCCGCGCCGAGGTGGTCGACCGGGACGCGGCGCTGACGGCGGCACTGACCGCCTGGTCCGATGGCCGGGATCGCCTCGCCGACCAGGCCGTCCACGCCTACAAGCACGGCGTCGGCATGGGCGGGGACGTCCTCGTCCGGGGTGTGGTCGGGGCCCGGGACTGGCACGAGGTCGCGGTCACTCTGGAAACGGTGGCCCGTCTCGCCAGCGCGGAGCGGGTGGCGATCGACACCGGTGCCGAGCAGGCACGCCAGCTGGCCGGCCTGCGGGCCGCCGCCGATGAGGCCCGCACGGCGGCGATCGCCGCGGAGCGGACCGCCGCGAGCGAGGCCGAACGGGTCGCCACCCTGACCGAGGCCACCGCCGCCACGGTCGAGCGCATCGCCGAGGACCGGATCCAGCGCACGGCGGCGCTCGAACGGCTCGAGGACGACGTCGCGGCCCGGGAGGTGCTGGTGGCCGAACTGGAGGCGACCATCGCCCGGCTCGAGCTGTCGGCCCAGCGGGTGTTCGTCCCCGTCCAGGTCGACCTCGACCCCTTCGGCCCGCCGCCGGCCTGGGCCGACGGGCTCCCCGGGCAGGGGCCGCGCTGGGCCGCCGCGATCGACGCGACGGCCGCCCGCCACGGGCTGGACGGCCGCCTGTTCGCGGCGCTGGTGTGGTCCGAGTCGGGCTTCTCACCGGGCGTGGTCTCCCACGCCGGCGCCCTCGGCCTCGCGCAGCTGATGCCCGGGACGGCCCGGGGGCTGGGCGTCGACCCCCGGGACCCGCTGCAGAACCTGGAGGGTGGGGCCCGCTACCTCAGGACCCAGCTCGACGCCTTCGGCCGGGTCGACCTGGCCCTGGCGGCCTACAACGCCGGGCCGGGCCGGGTCCGCAGCGCGGGCGGGATCCCGAACATCGTGGAGACCCAGGTCTACGTCACCCGGGTCCTGGAGCGCTACGAACGGCTCGGTGGCTGACCTGCTCGCACAACGGGCCGACGATCACACCACCCGGCATCACACCACCCGGCCACCGGCCCGCCAGTACTCCCCCGCCGCCCGGTCGAGGTAGCCCTCGTCGACCAGGGCCCGCCGCAGGGTGGCGTGGTCGTCGTGGAACCGTCGGAGCAGACCGGTGACCTCGACCTCCGGGTAGCGCACCCCGGGCTCGAACTCCAGCGCCAAGCGCTCGAGCACCACCAGCCGCTTGTGGCGCTGCGCCGGCAGCTCGATGAGACGGTCACCCCGGAAGAACCGGGCCAGCACCTCGGTCTCCTCGGCGGTCATGCCGAAGCCGACCCGTGGGCTGGCCGGTGCGCTGCGCGGCAGGGTCCGGGCCACCGCCCGCCAGGCCCCGACGTCGAGGTGGTAGGCCCCGTCGGCCGCGGTGACCAGGCCGGCCTGCACCAGGGGTGCGAGGGTCCGCAGCACCTCCTCGGTGGTGGTGTCGTGGCGCGCCGCCAGCTCGGTGCTGGTGCGGGCCCGCTCCACCACGTCACCGACCACCGCCAGGCGCAGGGGGTCGAGGAGCAGGCGCAGCAGGTCGAGGGGGTCCATGCCGCCAGGGGTACCCGACCCGGTACCGTCCCGCCGCCCTCGACCGCGACCGTCCGAGCGAGGTCCCCATGCCCGCCACCGTCCCCGGCGAGAGCCTGTCGCGGCCGGCGACGGTGCTGGCGCTGGTCGTCGGCATGGTCGCCGTGTCGACCGCAGCGGTCCTGGCGCGCTTCGCCATGGGTGACACCCCCGGCATCGTGCAGGCCGGGGAAGGGGCGGCCCCGGCCCTCGCGATCGCCTTCTGGCGGACCACGCTCGGCTCCCTGGCACTCGCGCCGGCGGCCTGGCGCGCCCAGCGCCGCGCGGCCCGACCCCTGACGCGGCAGCGCCAGCGGCAGCTAGCGGCGGCTGGGACCGCACTGGCCCTGCACTTCGTCCTGTTCCAGGGAGCCCTGACCCTGACGAGCGTGGCGTCCACCGTCACCCTCACCACGATGTCGCCGCTGTTCGTCGCCCTCGGTGGGTGGCTGCTGCTGGGCGAGCGGACCAGCCGGCGGGCCTGGATCGGCATCGCCGTGACGGTGGTGGGAGCGCTCGTGATCGGCTTCGGCGACGCCACCGCCACGGCCATGGGCTCCGGGGCGCTGCTCGGCGACGCGATGGCGCTCGGGGCGGCGCTCGGCGGCAGCGCCTACCTGCTCGCCGGCCGGGCGGCACGCCGCGACACCGCGACCAGCACCTACGCGTCGATCGTCTACGGCTGGGCCGGCGTGCTGCTGCTGCCGGTCTGCCTGGTGACCGGCACCACCCTGACCGGCTTCGACACCGTGACCTGGCTGGCCATCGCCGGCATCGTCATCGGCCCCCAACTGCTCGGACACACGGTGTTCAACCTGCTGCTCGCGACGCTGCCGGCCACCACCGTCGCGATCGCGATCCTGGCCGAGCCGGTCGGCGCCGGGCTGCTGGCCTGGCTGCTGCTGGACGAGCTACCGGCCCCGCTGTTCGCCCTCGGGGCACCGCTGGTGCTGCTCGGGGTCGCGGTCGTGATCCGCAGCACCGCCAGCAGCACCAGCAGCACCGCCAGCAGCACCGGCGGTACCACCACCGACGGTGCCGGGTCGACGGTCAGAAGACGAGCGGGAGGCTCGGACGATCCTCGACGACCCCGACGATAGCCCCCAGTGCCTGACCCGCCCGGGCCCGCTCGTCGACGGTGCCGGCGAGGGCTCGGGGCGCGAGGTCCGGTTCGGGGTGGCCACCGCTGAGCACGACCACCATGGTCCCCTTCAGCCGCTTCGCCGCCGTGACCCAGCCGGTGTCCAGGCCCTCGCGCGGCGCCCGCAGCAGGGTGTCCTCCCGTTCGTCGACGAGTCGGAGCTCCCGGGTGTCGAGCTGGAAGCCGACCCTGGCACCGCGGGGCAGATCATGCCCGATGAAGCTGGGGAGTTGCTCGAGCCCCGCGTCCACCAGCGCCGCGTGCAGCTGCGGTGCCCGGCCGTGCTCGGTGAGCGAGGCCACGAGCAGCGGGAGGCCGCCGGCCAGCAGCGACCGCAACGCCACCGCGTCGTCCGGCTGCGCCTCGTGGCGCGGCTCCTCGGCGCTCATGCCACGTACCGCCGCATCACGCTGGCCCGGACCCGCCGGGTCAGGGCTGAGGGCAGGATCTGCGCCCCGTAGGCGACGACCCGGTCCGCGGCCGCCGGGACGCACACCGGCCGCCCGGCAGCGAAGGCGTCCAGCGCCGCCCGGGCCACCTGGTCCACCGTGCCGGTCAGGGCCGGCGGGAAGACGCCCTCGGGCACACCCGCCACGTCCTGGAACTCCGTCCGCGTGACACCCGGTGACAGCAGCAGCACGTGCACCGGGGTGGCGCGCACCTCCTCGTAGACGGCCTCGGTGAAGGACCGCACGAAGGCCTTGGTCGCGCCGTACACCGCGCTGTACGGCCCGGGGAGGTACCCGGCCGTGGAGCCGACGTTGATGATGCCGCCCCGCTCGCGCGCCAGCAGGCCGGGGAGCGCCGCCCGCGTGAGCTCCACGACGGCGGCGACGTTGACCTCGACCAGCGCGCGGATGCGGTCGGGATCCTGGGAGGCCAGCGCACCGTAGACCCCGAGCCCGGCGTTGTTCACCAGCAGGTCCACGGGCCGATCGACGCTGGCGAGCCGGCGAGCGACCAGGTCCCGCCCCGTCGGGTCGGCGAGGTCGGCGACCAGCACCTCGGTGGTGGTGGCCAGCTCCTCGGCGAGCTCCCGCAGGCGCTCCGACCGGCGTGCGACCAGCACCACCTCCACGCCGCGAGCCGCGAGCTCGCGGGCGATCGCCGCACCGATCCCCGCGGACGCACCCGTGACCAGGGCCCGTCGGATCCGCGCTGTCACGTCCTCCTCCTCCCTGCCGGTCCCGTCACCGAGCCGCCCCAGCGGCGGGCCGCACGCTGCCGCCGCGACCCGGTGGCCGAGGCTACCGAGACGCTACGGTCCCGCCGTCGGCAACCGACGACGTGAGGGGTGGTGGGTGACGGCACCGCGGACCGTGCTGGCGGTCGACGGCAACGCCCTCGGGCACCGGGCCTACCGCTCAGCCGAGGCCGAGCTCGACGCCGGCGACGACCGGCCGCTGGTCACCGGGGCGGTGGTCTCCATGCTGGCCTCGGCCTGGGTCCACGGCCCGTACGACGCGGTCCTCGTGGGCTTCGACCACGCGGTCAACCGCCGCAAGCTGCTCGCCCCCGAGTACAAGGCGAACCGGCCACCGACGCCACCGGCGCTGACCGCCGCGCTGCAGCGGCTGCGTGACGACCTGGCGGCCTGCGGGTTCGCGGTGGTGGAGCAGGAGGGGGCGGAGGCCGACGACGTGCTCGCGGCCACGGTGGACACCTGCGTCGAGCGGCGGTGGCGCTGCGACCTGCTCAGCTCCGATCGGGACCTGACGGCGCTGGTGTGCGAGGACGTGCGGCTGCTGCGCCCGCGGGCCCGCTTCTCCGACCTGTCGGTCGAGGACGCCGCCACGGTGCGCGCCACCTACGGCGTGGACCCGGAACGCTACGTCGAGCTGGCGGCGCTCAGGGGCGACGCCTCCGACGGCCTGGAGGGGGCCCGCGGGATCGGCCCGAAGACGGCGGCCAAGCTGCTGGCTGCCCACGGGAGCATCACCGCGCTGTACGACGCCCTCCCCGAGCTGCCGACCCGCATCGAGAGCTCGCTCCGGGAGGCCCGAGACCGGGTGGAACGCAACCTGCTCCTGATGGCACCCGTGCCCCACCTCGAGGTGGATGGCGACGCGCTCGCCGCCGCCACCGTCGATCCCGGCCGGGTCCGCGGGGTGCTGGAGCCCCTGGGCCTGGCAGGTGCGGCGCGCCGGTTCCAGCGGGCCGTCACCGCGCCCCCACCACCACCGCTCGCCCCCCACCCGGCGAGCGACACGCGCAGCGGCGTGCCGGTCGGTGCCGACGATGACGGCGGTCACCCCGACCCGGGCGGGACCGACGGCCACCTCGGTGTCCCCCCTGGCGGCCCCGCCCGGAGCCGGCCCCTGGGCCCCCACGCGGGCGAGCAGGAGCAGCTGTTCTGACGCGCCGACGGCGCGGCCCGGTCCAGCACGGCTAGCCTCCGCCGGCCATGGACCCCGACCCCGCCACCTCGCCGCTCGCTGCCCCGTCGAACGCTGCCGACCACGTCGACCACCTGCTCGCCCAGTGGGCGGAGGAACGTCCCGAGCTTGATGTGGCGGGGTTGGCGATCGTGGCACGGGTGGTCCGGCTGCAGCGGTTCCTCGACCGTCGGACCGAGGCGGTGGTCGCGGCCCACGGCCTGACCATCGGCGAGTCCAACGTGCTGGCGGCGCTGCGGCGCGCCGGGCCACCGCACACCCTCACCCCGACCGAGCTGTACCGCGGGCTGCTGCTGTCCTCCGCGGCGATGACGCACCGGCTGGACCGCCTCCAGGAGCTGGGCTACGTGCACCGGTCCCGGGCCGAGCACGACCGTCGGCAGGTGCTCGTCGCCCTGACCCCGGAGGGCCGCGAGGTGGTGGATGCCGTGATGGACGACTACACCGAGCACCTCAACACGCTGCTCGGCGTGCTCGCGGAGGACGAGCGCGGCCAACTGGAGCGCGGACTGCGGGCGCTGCTGCTGCGGCTCGAGAGCGACGAGCCCGGGTGAGCGACCACCCCGACCGCACGCTGACCGTCACCCCCGCCCTGCCGACCGACCTGCTCCAGACGCTGCGGCCCCTGGTCGCCTCCCGGCAGGACCCCACGATCCGGGTGCGAGCCGCAGGCATGGCCCGTGCCTGCCACACGCCCGAGGGTCCTGGCACCCTCGTCGCGACTCGGCGCGGCGGCGGCTTCGAGGTCCGGACCTATGGCCCCGGGGCGCGGTGGCTGGCCACGCGGGCCGGCGGGGTGCTCGGCGTCGAGGACGACCTGACGGGCTTCCAGCCCGCCCGGCACCCGGTGGTCGCCAGGGCCCACCACCGCCGACCGGGCCTGCGGCTGCTGCGCACGGGCACGGTCGTCGACGTGCTGGTCCCGACCATCATCGCCCAGCGCGTCACCTCGTTGGAGGCCGCCCGATCCTGGACCCGGCTGGTGCGCGCCCTCGGCTCCCCCGCACCAGGCCCCTTCGGGCTGTGGCTCCCCCCGACCCCGGACCGGCTGACCCGGACACCCGCCGCCCGCCTCCACACCCTCGGGATCGAGCGAGCCCGGGCGCGCCGCATCGTCGACGCCTGCCGCGAGGTCGCCCACCTCGACGCCGCCCTCGCGCTGGAGCCACGGCGGCGCCTGGCAGGCCTGGCAGCGGTCCCGGGGATCGGCCCGTGGACCGCGGCCCACCTGGCGCGGGTCGCCGCCGGCGACGCCGACGCCGTGGAGGTCGGCGACCACAACGTCAAGGACCTCGTCGCCTGGAACCTGGCCGGTGAACCCCGCGGGACCGACGACCGGATGCTGGACCTGCTGGCGCCCTTCGTGGGCCACCGGGGCCGGGTCATCCGGCTGCTGGGCTCCGTCGGGCAGCGGCCGCCCCGCTACGGGCCCCGCCTCCGGCTCCACCCGGTCGAGCAGCTGTAGGACCACCGGTCAGCAGCGCACCGCCACCGGTGGTCGGCCGAGCGCCCCGTCGCCGCTGCTGGCCGTCAGGATGTCGCAACCCCGCACATCGGCCGAGAGCAGCACGACGAGCTCGTCGACGAAGGTGCGCGACAGCCACCTCGCCTGCCCGTTCGCGTTGGCGATGACGGCGAGGTGGTAGCGCCGGCCGTCGTCGCCGAGCACCACGCCGCTGAGCGCGCTCACGTCCCGCAGGGTGCCGGTCTTGCCCACGAACCGGCCCGTCGCGACCGTGTTGGTCAGCCGGCTGCGCAGCGTCCCCGACTCCCCCATCACGGCCATCAGCGAGGTCCACTCCGGCGCATGCCGGCTGGCGTGCATCGCCCGGTCGAGGTCGACCAGCATCCGGGCGGTGGCACGGTCGTCGCGGGACAGCCCCGACCCGTCGGCGAAGACCAGGCCCTCGGTGGTGATGCCGAGCCCCTCGAGGACCTGCAACAGCGCCCGCTCACCTGAGGCGAAGGAGCCGATGCCGGTGCGCTGGCGGCCGACGGCCCGGAACACCGCGTCGGTGACCTGGTTGTCGCTGCGCTGGACCGCGAAGGTGAGGATCTCCTGCAACGGTGGGCTGGCGACCGTCGCCAGGCGCCCCACGGTGGCGGCGGGTGGATCGCCGACCCGGCCCTCACCGGTCACCTCGACGTCGTGGTCATCGAGGAGGCGGATGAACTCCGCGACCGCGTGCTCCGCGGGGCTCCGCGTGTGCTCGATCCGCACGGTCGGCGGGCCCGTGGGCTCCGGGTCGTCGTCGGCCTCGTCGTCCTCGGCCGTGTCGTCAGCCTCCGCGTCCTCGGCCGCGTCATCGGCCTCCGCGTCCTCGTCGTCCGGGTCCGGCTCCGGGTAGGTGACGATGGTGCGCACACCGGCGTCCACCGCCAGCCCATCAGCGAACCGGGCGTCGAAGTCGTTGAAGTAGCGGTCCGGCCAGCCGGTCGCCGTCGATGGTCCGTCGAACCGCTCGACGACCCCGACGACGTCGCCCTCGACCCGCCGCACGCCGTGGGCCGCGAGCTGCTCCGCGAGCTGCTCGAAGGGGGTGCGCGGGCGGGCCGGGTAGATCCAGCGCCCGTACTCGGGCGTGGCCAGGACCGGGTCACCGGTGCCGATCAGCACGAGGTCCCCGCGCACGACCCCGTCAGGGTCGACGGGCGCCGTGGTCTCCACCCGCGTCGTGAAGCGGGCCTCCGGCCCGAAGGTCACCAGCGCCGCCGCCGCGGTCACGATCTTCAGCGTCGAGGCGGGCAGGACGGGCACGTCCGCATCGTGGGCGATGAGCTCCCGGCCGTGCTCGTCCACGACCAGGACCGCCACCTGCTCACCGTCGCGACGTTCGAGGAGCCCGGCGAGCAGGGACGTGGCCTCGGCCTCGACCAGGGCCCGCGACGCCGGGGGCGGTGGTGGCTCCGGTGGCGCCGCGGCTGGCTGGTCCGCCTCACCGGCAGCTCGGTCGTCCGGGCCGTCCCCAGCCGCGTCGGCACGTGCGGCTGCGCCGCCGTCCGGCGTGGGGACCAGCTGCTCGAGCGGAACCGGCTCCTGGAGCTCCGTGACCTCGCTGGGCGCCGCCGACCGGTCCGCACCCGCGTCAGCGCACCCGGTCAGGACCACCGCGCCGACCAGCGCAGCGGTCAGGACGGCCCGGATGCGAGGGCGCCCAGGGGTGCGGCGGAGGGGACGACGCCGCGTGGCGCCGATGGCGGGCCCGACCATCAGCCCGGTGCGTCGACGCTGTCCAGCAGGCCACGCAGCTGGAACCCCCGCGAGGGATGGCGGAGCTTGGTCAGCGTCTTCTTCTCGATCTGCCGGATCCGCTCCCGGGTGAGCCCGAACTGGGCCCCGATGTCCTCGAGCGTGTGCTCCTCGCCGTCCACCAGGCCGTAGCGCAGCATAAGCACGGTGCGTTCGCGGTCCGTGAGGGCCGACAGGGCCCGCTCCACCTCGCGCTTGGCGAGGATGGCCGTCGCGGAGGACTCGGGGTCGATGGCGTCCTCGTCGGCGACGAGCTCACCCATGGTGGCGTCGCCGTCCTCGCCGATCGGCTTGTCCAGGCTGGCGACGTCCTGGGAGGCGAGCTTCACCTCGCGCAGCCGCTCGAGCGGCAGTCCGAGCTCCGCGGCGATCTCGTGCTCGCTGGGCTCACGGCCGAGCTGCTGCAGGAGCGCGAACTCGGCGTAGCGGACCTTGCCCATCAGCTCGTGGACGTGCACGGGCAGCCGCACGGTGCGACCGGTGTTGGCCAGCCCGCGCTGCAGGGCCTGGCGGATCCACCAGGTGGCGTAGGTCGAGAACTTGTAGCCCTTGGTGTGGTCGAACTTCTCCACCCCGCGGATCAACCCGAGGTTGCCCTCCTGGATCAGCGACAGCAGATCGACGCCGCGGCCACGGAACTTGCGCGCGACGGAGACCACCAGGCGCAGGTTGGCCCGGATCATGTGGTCCTTGGCGCGCTCACCGCCGCGGGCGACCATGCGCAGCTGGGCCTTACGGCGGGGAGTGAAACGCTCGTTGGCCCCCAGGAGCATGTGGGCCGCCAGACCCGCCTGGTAGCGCTTGGCGAGGTCGACCTCGAGCTCCGGGGTCAGCAGCTCCGTCCGACCGATCTCGTTGAGGTACTGCCGCACCGAGTCGGAGGAGGCGGACAGCGGGGTGGCCTCGGGCCGGTCGGCATCCTCGACGAGGTCGTCCAGCACCTGCATCCCGAGGTCGCGGGCCCCCTGGGCGGTGTCCTCGACCCAGGTCTCGGGATGGGTCAGCGGATCGAACAGTTCCTGGAGCTCCGACAGCAGCACGTACCCGCGGGACGCACCACGCTCGAAGAGCTCAGAGAGGGGGGTGACATCGCTCACGAGGTGGTTCCCCTAGCGTCCGTACGCGGCAACAGCGGAGCGAGCGGGGCTCCCGGTGGCCGCGTCAACGCTGCGGTCCACACGCACCCGCCCCGGGCGCGGCCTCTGAGGGTACGCGCCGACCGGCGGTCCGTCATCGCGCACCGTGCGGTCGCCCTGGGGGCAGCGCTGGCGCGGTGCCGGAGACCATGACTCACGGACGTTCCGGATGGTCACGGTCGAGGGCCTGCGGTGCCTGCCCCACCTCGTCGCGTGGGGTGGCGGGACGGCCCCGAGGTGTCGGCCGCAGGGTGTCCCGGGGGCCGTGGTGATGGTGGCCGACCCCGAGCGGCGGCGCGTTGGGTGGCCTGGCCACCGCCACGGACGCGGCCAGGGCGGTGGTGAAGGGCACGGCGGCGATCAGGCCCAGCGAGCCGACGACCGTCTTGATGATCTCCTCGGCCAGCACCTCGGAGTTCACGATCTCGAGCACGGGGACCCCACCGGTGTAGAACAGCAGCAGCAGGGCGATCGACGCCCCGGTGTAGGCGAGGAAGAGGGTGTTGACCACCGAAGCGATGTGGTCACGTCCGACCTTCATGGCCCGGGCGAACAGCTCGGTCCAGGTCAGCTGCCGGTTCGTGTCGTGCAGGGCGAACACCGTCGACGCCTGGCTGATCGTCACGTCGTCGAGCACCCCGAGGGCCGCGATGATCAGCCCCGCGAGCACCAACCCCTGCAGGTCGAGCCCCTCGACGGCGAACCGTGCGAACACCGCGTCGTCGGAGGCGAACCCGGTGATCCGTCCCCGGTCGATGAAGAACATGCCGAGCAGGACGGTGAGCACCAGGGCGCCCGCGGTGCCGACGATCGCCGAGGTCGTCATCTCGTTGATGCCGTGGGCGAGGTAGAGCGTCACGATCATCACGGCCATGGCACCCACCAGGGCCACCACCGGTGGGCTGGTCCCGGCGATGATGGCCGGCACCACGAACCGCACCACGATGGCCAGCGAGATGGCGAGGCCGAGCAGGGACCGGAACCCGTGCCAGCGGGAGATCACCAGCACGGTGGCGACGAACAGCGCCAGCAACCAGAACAGGGTCGGTAGCCGCTGGAAGTCGGTGATGAAGTACTGGAGCTCCCCGTCGACCCCGATCGTGCGGTCCAGCAGGACCCGGTCGCCCAGCCGGAACTCCGGGAAGCCGTCGGTGTTGATCTCCAACGAGATGCGCTGCCCGGCGTCCGGGCCGTCGAGCAGGTCCACCTCGAGCTGCGCGAGTTCACCCGAGATGCCGATCAGCTCGTCCGGCTCCCCCTCGATCAGGGTCACCTCGCGGATCTCGCCCTCGACCAACGCCTCCAGCGGCGGGGCGTCATCCTCGGGCAGGACCGGCCCACGGGGCCACAGCCACGCCAGACCGATCACCGCCCCGAGCGCGAGGACGGCGACCACGCCGAGCAGCCGTCGGTGGGTCAGCAGGCCGGTCGTGGCCACAGGGCGCTCCTCCGTCGTGAGCTGCGGTCCGGTTCCCCCGCCGGATCGGCCCCGATGCTACGACCTGGCCCGCCCGGCCCAGACACGACGCCCGCCG
>SLQK01000033.1 GCA_007131525.1 Nitriliruptoraceae bacterium
CCGGCTCAGATATCGAGGAACCGGCGCAGCGCCAGGATGGAGGACACGGCGGCGATGCCGGTCCCCGCCAGCAGCAGCCACGGGCCGACCGCGATGACCTGCGCCTCCCCGATGAAGGGCATCAGCTCGATGTCCTGGGCCAGGCTCG
This sequence comes from Nitriliruptoraceae bacterium, assembly GCA_007131525.1. GTDB lineage: Bacteria > Actinomycetota > Nitriliruptoria > Nitriliruptorales > Nitriliruptoraceae > T1Sed10-7. Next base: position 149 of record SLQK01000033.1, read on the forward strand.
TGGCGACCCGCGGGACGGTGCCCCACAGCAGTGCCCACGACACCAGGGCGCCGATCAGGCCGGCGAACACCCCCTCCATCACGAAGGGCAGCCGGATGTACCAGTTGCTGGCCCCGACCAGCCGCATGATGCCGGTCTGCTCTCGGCGGGCGAAGGCCGCGACCCGGATCGTGTTGGCGATCAGCACCCCGGCCGCCACCAGCTGGATCGCGGCGACGACCAGCGCGGCGGTCCGCACCACGTTGGTGAACCGCAGGAACTGGTTGAGGACCTCCCGCTGGTCGACGATCTCCTCGACCCCGGGGTAGGTGCTGAACTGGTCGGCGATCACGTTGAACAGGTTCGGGTTCTCGAGCCGGACCCGGAAGGAGGCCGGCAGGATGTCCGGATCGATGGCGTCGATCAACGACTCCTGGTCGGCGAACATCGCGGTGAAGCGCTCGTAGGCGTCCTGCTTGGACTCGTAGAACACCTCGGCGACGACCTCCTGGGCCTCGAGGTCCTCCCGCAGCTGCTCCTGCTGCTCCGGGGTGATCGCCGGGCAGACCCGGTCGTCGCAGAGGTAGATGGACACCTCGACCCGGCCCGTCCAGTCATCGGTGGCCAGGTCGACCTGCTCGGACAGCAGCAGGCTGGCCCCGAGCAGGGTCAGCGACACCGTCACCGACAGGATCACCGCCACGGTCATCATCAGGTTGCGGCGCAGGCCGATGAAGGCCTCGCGGATCACGTAGGTCCAACGCGCGGTCATCGTGCCTCCAGCTCGCCCGACACACGTCGAGCCTGATGTCCTCGGTCAGCCGCCGTAGCCGTAGACGCCGCGGGACTGGTCGCGGACGACGTGGCCGTTCTCCAGCTCGATGACGCGGCGCCGCATCGAGTCGACGATGTGCTGGTCGTGGGTCGCCATCACCACGGTCGCGCCCGTGCGGTTGATCCGGTCCAGCAGCTTCATGACCCCCACCGAGGTGGAGGGATCGAGGTTGCCGGTCGGCTCATCACAGAGCAGGATCCGGGGGTTGTTGACGAAGGCGCGGGCGATCGAGACGCGCTGCTGCTGCCCGCCGGAGAGCTCGTGGGGGTGCGCCCGGGACTTCTCCGACAGGCCGACCAGCTCGAGCACCTCAGGGACCCGCTTCTCGATCTCCCGGCGGGGACGACCGATGACCTCCAGCGCGAAGGCCACGTTCTCGTAGACGGTCTTGTTCTCCAGCAGCTTGAAGTCCTGGAAGACGTACCCGATCTCGCGCCGCAGCACCGGCACCTTCCAGGACCGGAGCGTCGCGAGGTTCTTGCCGGCCACCCAGATCTCCCCGCCATCGGGGAGCTGCTCCCGGGTCAGCAGCTTCATGAAGGTGGACTTGCCCGAGCCCGAGGGGCCGACGACGAAGACGAACTCGCCCTTGGTGACCTCGACCGACACGTCGTCGAGCGCGACGACCTGGTCGTCGGCGCCGCGCTTGTAGGTCTTGGTGACGTTCTGGAGCTTGATCACGGGATCCGCCAGGGGTCGTGGAGCCGGGCCGGGTCGGGGAGCAGCTCGGTGCTCAGCGACACCGCCGGCCGGCGGCATCGTGGGGTCGCACCCAACGCCGGATGCCGGACCCCCGTACCGCAGCCGACGCCGTTCGCCGCTGGCGGAGGGTACAACCTCGCCGAGGGCATCCCTTGTCACCCGAACCAGGACGGAAGGCCAGGGCCGTCGCGCGCGGTCAGGTCTCGCGTGCGCTGGCCTCCCGCACCCGCCGGCGCAGCTCCGCCTCCATGAAGGCGTCGAGGTCACCGTCGAGCACATCGGCCACGTTGCCGGTCTCGTGCTCGGACCGCAGGTCCTTGACCATCTGGTAGGGCGCCAGCACGTAGCTACGGATCTGGGACCCGAAGCCGACGTTCTGCACCCCCCCTCGGAGCTCGTCCAGCTCCGCGGCCCGCTTCTGGCGCTCCAGCTCGGCGAGCTTGGCCTTCAGCACGCGCAGCGCCGCGGCCTTGTTCTGGTGCTGGGACTTCTCGTTCTGGCAGCTGGCCACGGTGCCGGTGGGCAGGTGGGTCACCCGCACCGCGGAGTCGGTGGTGTTCACGCTCTGCCCACCGGGGCCGGAGGACCGGTAGACGTCCACCCGGAGCTCCTCCTCGGGGATCTCCACCTCGTCGTCGAGCTCCGGCAGGACGGGCACGACGTCGACCAGCGCGAAGGAGGTCTGGCGCCGCGCCTGGGAGTCGAAGGGGCTGATGCGCACCAGCCGGTGCACACCGTGCTCCACGGTCAGCCACCCGTAGGCGTCGGGGCCACGGACCTCGAAGGAGGTGGACTTCAGCCCCGCCTCCTCGCCGTAGGAGCGGTCGTAGACCTCGGTCTCGAACCCACGGCCCTCCGCCCACCGCAGGTACATCTTCTGGAGCATCTGGGCCCAGTCCATGGCGTCGACCCCGCCCTCGCCGGCGTGGATCGACACGATCGCGTCCTCGTGGTCGTACTCGCCGCCGAGCATGGTGGCGACCTCGAGGCGGTCGAGCTCGGCGCGGACCTCCGCCAGGCCGGCCGTCACCTCGGCGGCCGAGGCGGCGTCGTCCTCCTCCTGCGCGAGCTCCTCGAGCACCTCGAGGTCGTCGAGCCGCTCGACCAGGGCGTCGAAGCGCTTGAGCTCCGCCTCCACCCGGGACAGCTGGGTCGTGACCTGGCGGGCCCGGTCGGGGTCGTCCCACAGATCCGGGGCGGCCGCCCGCTCCTGGAGCTCACCCTGACGGTCACGCTTGACGGCGATGTCGAGGTCGGACTCGAGCTGGAGGACCCGACGCCGTGCCGCGGCGAGCTCGTCGGCGTAGCTGGTCGCCATCGGCGGGACTCCTCACGAGGCGGGTCGGGACGCGGTGGCCAGGGCGGGCCGGCGTGGTCCACCCGATGCTACCGAGGTCGGCGCCCCGGTCCCTCGCGGGGTGCGCGCGGACCCCGACCCCCGACCCGCCGGTGAGGGATGGGGACCGCGGCACCTGGCATCATCACGGCCCCGACCGGGAGGCGGCGAGGTGGCGGACGAGGCGAGAGGGCCGGTGGTGCACGCGGCCACGGCGACCGGCGGCACGGGCCAGCCGCGGATCGAGGACCGCCGCGACCGCACCCTGGTGATCGGGGCCGGTAGCTCGGGGCTGACGGCCGCGAAGAACCTCCGCGAGCGGGGGTTCGCCGTCGACCTCGTCGAGCGTGAGGACCGTCTGGGCGGCAACTGGAACATCGAGGGCTCGGCCAGCCGCGTCTACGAGTCCACCCACATGATCTCCTCCAAGCCCTTCACGCAGTACCCCGACTTCCCGATGCCGGACGACGCACCCGACTACCTGCACCACACCCAGGTCCTGGCCTACCTGGAGCGTTACGCCCGCCACTTCGGCCTGGACGAGGTGGTCGAGCTCGACACCACCGTCGAGCAGGTCACGCCGCTGGCCCGGGGCTTCGACGTGACCCTCACCGGGCCCGACCGTTCGCGATCGGTGCGTCGCTACGGCCAGCTGGTGGTGGCCAACGGGCACAACTGGTTCCCGAAGTGGCCGCGCTACCCCGGGCAGGACTCCTTCACGGGCGAGCTGCTCCACTCGGCCGACTACCGGTCCGCGGCCCAGCTCGAGGGCCGGCGGGTCGTGGTGGTGGGTGCCGGCAACACCGGCTGCGACATCGTGGTCGAGGCCGCCCAGCGCGCCGACGCGGCCTACCACTCGACCCGGCGCGCCTACTGGTACGCGCCGAAGTACGCGCTCGGTCGCCCCGCCGACCAGGTCAGCGATGCGATCTTCGCCCTGCGCCTGCCGGTGCGGGCGACCCAGGCGTTGTTCGAGGCGACGGCCCGGCTGGTGGTCGGCCGCTACGAGCGCTTCGGCCTGCCGACGCCCGACCACCGGTTCCTCGAGACCCACCCGATCGTCAACCAGCAGCTGCTCTACCACGTCGGCCACGGCGCGATCACCCCGAAGCCGGACATCGACCACCTCGACGGCGACGAGGTCGTCTTCACCGACGGCAGCCGGGTCACCGCCGACCTGGTGCTGTTCGCCACCGGCTACCTGATCCGTTTCCCCTTCCTGCCCGAAGGGCTGCTCCCCGGTGGGGCCCGGCCCCGGCTCTACCGCAACATCTTCCACCCCGACCGCGACGACCTGTTCGTCGTCGGGCTGATCCAGCCGGACTCGGGCCAGTTCTGCCTGGTGCACTGGCAGGCGGTGCTGGTCGCCGCGTTCCTGGAGCTCCGCCGGCGCGACCCCGCTGCGGCGGCCGGCTACCTCGCGGCCGGGCGTGATCACCTCGACGAGCGGTCCCAGGGCGGCATCGACCTGGTCGACTCGACCCGTCACTACGTCGAGGTGGAGCACGCCGACTACGTGCGCACGCTGGAGCGCGAGATCCGGGCCGTGGAGGC
>SLQK01000253.1 GCA_007131525.1 Nitriliruptoraceae bacterium
CCCGAGGTGCGCTGCCCGGACATCAGCCTGGCCCGTCGCGCACTGGACTGGGAGGCCACGACCTCCCTCGCCGACGGTCTGGCCCGCACCGTGGCGTGGTACCGCCGTGCGGACTGAGTCCCCGGCTCCGGATGGTCGTGGGCCCGTCGTGGCCGCGGGGCACCAGGCCACGGTCGACGCCGCGGTGGAGGTGCTCGAGGACGGCGGCAACGCCTACGACGCGGCGGTCGCCGCCGGGTTCGCCGCCGCGGTCGCCGAGCCCTGCCTGTCGAGCCTCGGCGGCGGTGGTTTCCTGCTCGCCCGACCGGCCCACGGGCGTCCGGTGGTGTTCGACTTCTTCGTCGACACCCCGGGCCGGGGTCAGCCCCAGGACCAGCCGGCACCCGAGTTGACCCCGGCGACGGTGCGCTTCGGGAGCGCCGACCAGGTCTTCCACGTCGGACACGGGTCGGTCGCCGTCCCGGGCTGTCTGCCCGGCTACCTCCACGTCCACCGCCTGCTCGGTCGGCTGCCGCTCGCGCGCATCGTCGCACCGGCCCGCCGGCTGGCTGCTGCGGGCGTGCGCCTCGGCCCGGACCAGGCGGCGGTGGTTCGGTTGCTGCAGCCGATCTTCTCCCTCACCCCTGAGGTTCGGGCGCTGTTCGTGCCGCCGGACCGCCCCTTCGGCGACGATGACGTCGTCCGCAACCCCCAGCTGGCGCGCTTCCTGGACGCGATCGGCGACGGCGACGTCCACGGTTTCCATGACCCGTCCCTGGCAGCGGCCATCGTCACCCAGAGCCAGGAGCACGGGGGCAGCCTGACGCTCACCGACCTGTCCGATTACCGCGTCCAGGAGCGCACGCCCCTGACCTTCCGCCACGCCCATGCCACGGTGCTCACCAACCCGGTGCCGTCCTACGGCGGCTCGTTGGTCGCCCGCGCCCTGGGGCTGCTGGCCTCCCGGCCCCAGGTGGGAGGCCCCAGCTCCGGGGCCAGGCTGCACCGGGTGGCCACCGCCCTGGCCGAGGTGACCGCGCTCCACCTCGGTGTGGGGGTCGATGCGACGGAGGGGGCCGGGCACGACGTCACGGTCTCAGAGCCCGGGGCTACCGCGGAAGCCGGAGGCGATGAGCTCGATGGTGGGGCCCCTCGGCCGAGGGCCGCGCGGGGCACCACCCATGTCAGCGTGGCCGATGGTGACGGCAACCTCGCCGCCATGACGACCTCGAACGGGACGGGCAGCGGGATCACTCTCAGTGATACGGGGGTGCTCGCCAACAACATCATGGGGGAGACCGACCTGCACCCCGGTGGCTTCCACCGATCGCCGCCAGGTGTGCGGGTCGGGTCCATGATGGCCCCCACCGTGGTCGAGCCCGACCGGGGCCCGGCGGTGGCGCTGGGCTCCGGTGGGAGCGAGCGCATCCGCAGCGCGATGACCCAGGTGCTGGTCGCGCTCCTCGATGACGGTGCCAGCCTGGCCGAGGCGATCGGTGCTCCCCGGCTGCACTGGGACGGCACCTGGTTGCAGCTCGAACCCGGTTTCGACCCGGCAGCGGTGGCCGAGCTCGAGCGGTGGTGGGCCGTGAACCGGTGGCCGGTCTCGGACCTGTACTTCGGTGGGGTCAACGCGGTGGCGACCGACGGCAGTGCTGTCGGTGATCCGCGCCGCGGCGGTCGGACCGGCGTGCCCCGCGGTCGGCGACCGTGACCGGCGACATCGGGCGGCCGTCCGCGACGTGGGACGCTCACGATGCGGCGGTCGGTGATGCTCCCGCGACCGCACACGGGTGGGGCACGTGGCACCCTGTGCATCTCCGGCGGTTCACGCCGAGGTGTCATCGAGGGTCGCCATGCTCCTGCTGCTGATCCCCATCGCCGCGATCGCCGTCGTGATCGGGGCCAGCTTCGGGTGGCAGTGGGTCCTCGCGCCCCTGCTCGCCTACGCGCTCCTGCGCTGGTCCATCGCGAGCCTGCGGGTCCTGGTCACCGACGCCAAGGAGCTCGGTGCGGACCCGAGCGGGGCCACGCCGGTCGGGACCGACGAGCGCACCCTGTTCTGGTGCGAGGAGTGCGGCACCGAGGTGGTGCTCCTGGTGCGCGGCAGCTCCCGTGCCCCCAGTCACTGCGGGCAACGGATGCATGAACGGACGGAGATCCTGAACTGACCGTGGCCACGGTCACCCACAGGGCTGTGGAATCAGGCTGTGGAGAACCCAAAAGTCCGGTCAACTTTTCCACAATCTGCAGCCGAAAGCGACCGCAGAGCGCTCAGCTCATCGTCCTCAGCGCTCGTTCGCGGTGAACGTCGGGTGCGGCTCAGCGCCACCTGGTGAGCAGCGCGAAACCCACGCTGAGCAGGGCGAACCCGATCAGCAGGCCCCAGTTGGAACCCGGCCAGATCCATGTCCGCGTGATCTCCTGGACGCCAGGGAGGTAGCCCAACAGGATCACCAGGACGCCGACGACCAGCAGCAGGCCACCGGTGGTGGGCAGCCACGACGGCGATGGGTCGGGCCGGCGTTCCGGGGCTCGTGTCTGGTGGGCGCGCGGCCGGTTGCGGCCGCCTCGCCGGTGCTTGCTCCTGGGCATCAGCGTCCCTCAGTTCCGATGCGGACGACACGCCACCTTACCCGGCGGCGGGGCCGGCGGTCCGCTGAGCTCGGCGTCCCCGCTGCCGACGGGCACCCGCGAGGATGCGGCGGCATCCTGGCCCCCGGTGGGTTCGGCTCGTTACCCTGGCTGGTCACCGGGGGCGGCGACGGCGGTCGTCCGCGAGGGACACGGAGGTGGTCGTTGACGCGGGTCGTGCGGGGGGTCGGATGGGTGCTGGTCGTCAGCGGCGCCGTGGTCCTGCTGTACGTCGTGTACCTGCTGTGGTTCACCGGGCTGGAGACCCAACGGGCCCAGCGCGAGCTTGCTGAGACCTGGTCGCTGACCGTTCCCGATGCCCCGGTCCAGGCCGATCAGCCGAGCGACCCAGCCGACGAGGTCGACGACGAGCAGATCGCGCTCGGTGATGCCGTCGCTGCGCTGTGGTTCGAGCGTGACGGTGAGCGGATCGTCTCCGACGAGATGCTGTTCGTCGTGTCCGGTGCGACCCTGCAGTTGCTGCGTTCCGGGCCGGGGCACTACCCCCTCTCCGATCGTCCCGGAGGAGCAGGCAACCTGGCCATCGCGGGTCACCGCACGACCTACGGTGCTCCCTTCTGGGCGGTGGATGTGCTCACGGAGGGTGACACGATCCACGTCGTCGACCGGCAGGGGAGGGAGTGGGTGTACGCCTACCGCGAGCAGCGGATCGTGGCGCCGACCGACGTCTGGGTCATCGGCGAGGATCCGCTCGGCTCGGGTGCGCCGACCATCACGCTGACCACCTGCCATCCGCGGGGCAGTGCCGCGCAGCGTCTGATCGTGTGGGGGGAACTGGTCGGTGACCCCATCGAGTCGACCGCGACCGGCACCAGCCCCCAGGAGATCGCCGGGAGGGTCGAGGGATGAACCGTGACGTGCCCGATGACGGTGCTTCCCGTCGCTGGCCGCGCTGGCTCCGGGTGCTCGTGCTGCTGGTGGTGATCGCCATCAGCGTCGTGGTGCTGTTCACCTGGGTGTTCCCCTGGGTCGAGGAGATGACCCAGGATCCGACGCTCGGCGTTCAGCTGCTGCGCCGGCCGAGGTAGTCCGCAACCGCGCGGAGCCCGTCCCGAGCCGCCGGTGGCAGGGTCAGGCCCTCGAGCGCCGCCCGGGCGGACGCGGCGAGGTCGTCGATCTCCCGCTCGGTGGCAGCACGGGCGCCGCAGTCCACGAGCAGCGTCCGCAGCTGGGCGGTCGCCGCATCGTCGAGGTCCGGACGACCGAGCCCGGCCTGGAGCTGGGCGCGCCCGGCGGCGTCCAACCGCTGCCAGGCCTCGGCGATCAGCAGGGTCCGCTTGCCCTCCGCCAGATCGGAGGAGGCGGACTTGCCCGTGGTCGCTGCATCACCGAACACCCCCAGCAGATCGTCGGCGAGCTGGAAGGCGCGGCCCAGCGGGTCCCCGAAGGCGTGCAGCCCGGCGAGCAGCTCGTCGTCCGCCCCGGCCAGGACCGCCCCGATCTCGAGCGGCCGGGCGACGGAGTAGCGGCCGGACTTGAGCGTCGCGACCCTGAGCGCCAGCTCCCGGTCGGTGCTCTGCACCGTCGCGGCGTGCACGTCGAGCGCCTGACCGGCCATGACCTCCTCGCGGAGCAGGGTGAACCGCCGGAAGGCGGTCAGCAACGCCTGGTCGGGGACGTTGGCGGCCAGGAACAGCTCGTCGGCGTGGACGAAGGCCAGATCACCGAGGAGGATGGCGATCGCCCGGCCGTAGGCGTCGGCGTCGCCCTGCCAGCCCTCCTCCCGGTGCCGGGCGGCGAAGGCTTCGTGCACGCTGGGTCGGCCGCGGCGGGCCGGGGCCTGGTCGATCACATCGTCGTGCAGCAGCGCGCAGGTGTGGAGCAGCTCCAGCGCCAGGGCCGGGCCCTCCACGGCCTCGAGTCGGCGGCCGCCGGCGGCCTCGAACCCCAGCAGCAGGAGCGCGGGGCGGATGCGCTTCCCCCCGGCGGAGAAGACCCGGAGCTCGTCGGTCAGCGGCACCATGCTCGGGTGCAGCGCCGCGACGCGCGGGAGCAGGTCATCGAGGGCCGACGCCAGGGCGGCATCCACCCGGCTGCGGAGGCGGTCGAGGACCGCCGGGGCGGATGACGGCGGTGGGGGGAGGGCATCGGATCCGGTCGCGGTGCTGATCGCGGGCTCCTCGTGGCTGGCCTGCCACGGTACCCCGCGACCCCTTGGGGGCTAGGCTCGGGCGGTCCCGACAGCTGCCACTGCGAGGAGGCGTGTCCCGGTGTCACGACCGCCCGCCCTCGCCGACATCGACCGTCCCTGGGTCCGCGGCTACCCGCCGGGCGTGCCGCCGAGCTACCGGATCCCCGAGGTGCCGATCCCACGGTTGCTCGACGACGCGGTGCGGGACTTCCCCGAGGCCGTCGCGCTCCGCAGCCGGGACGTGAGCCTGACCCACGTCGCCCTGCGAGACCGGGTGGCTGACCTGGTGGACCTGCTCAGGGAGCTGGGTGTGGTCCGTGGCGACCGTCTCCTCGTCGCGACCGGGACCACCATCTCCACCCCCGTCGTGCTGCTGGCGCTGTGGCGGATCGGGGCGGTCGCGGTCCCGCTGCCACCAGGCCGGGACCGGGCGCGCACCGCGAGCCGGGCAGTGGAGGTCGCGGTGGCCACCGGGGTCGTCGGTGCCGTGGCGACCCGCGACCGCCTGCAGGAGCTCCAGGCTGCCGGCCTGGCGCTCGACTGGGTGCTGGACACCACCGACGAGGCCTGGCTGGCGCCCCGGCCCCGCTTCCGCCCGCCGCGACCGCGCCTGGGGCGTCGCCGGTCGGGCGATGGACCGGTCCGTGACCTCGGCGCTGCCATCGCCGAGCTCGCCGGGAGCCCGGTGACCCTCCACGGCGACGGCCCGGTGCCGCCCGATGCGCCTGCGCTGCTGGTCCCCCGGTGGCGGGGCGGCGATCGCCGGGCGATCGTCCTGACCCATCACAACCTCCTGGCCTCGACGTTCCAGGCGCGACTGTGGGTCCCCGACATCCAGGCGGGACGGGAGCACGTCGTCGTGGCCGGCGACCTCCTCGCGCTCGGGCCGATGGTGCTCGGGTGGCTCGCTGGCCTGCTGGCCGGTGCCTGTGTCGAGCTGTTCCCGCCCGAGGAGAGCTCCGGCCTGGCCCGAACGATCGACCGGCACGACGCCACGTTGGCGGTGCTGGAACCCGCACAGGTCGACGCGCTGATGACCGAGTCGGAGAGCTCCCGCCGTGATCTCACCTCGCTGCGGGTGGTGCTGGCCGCCGGTGCCCCCCTGGACCCCGACACGGCGCGGGAGCTCGAGCTGCGGACCGGCGGCGCCCGGGTCCGGGAGGGGTTCGGGGTCTCGGAGGCTGGCCCCATCACCCACGCCCAGCCGGTCTACGGGCGGACCACGCCGGGGGCCATGGGCCTCCCCGTCACCGACACCCTGGCCGCCGTCGTCGATCCCGACGATCTGGGCCAGCTCTGCGACCCCGGGACGCCGGGGCTCCTCCTGCTCGCCGGGCCCCAGGTCTCACCGGGCTACTTCGAGGACGCGGAGGCGACGGCGGCACGGTTCGTCGATGGCTGGCTGGTCACCGACGACCTGGTGACCGTCGACGAGGACGGCGTGTTCACCCACATCGGTCGTCGCGACGAGGTGCTGAGGACGGCGGACGGTGCCTACGTGGCTCCCCGTCGGGTGGAGGCCGTGCTCCAGCGCCACCCGGCGGTGCAGCGTGCCGGGATCACCACCGACGCCGACAGCGGCGCGGTGGTCGCCGCGGTGCGCTGCCAGCGACGGCAACGGCCGAGCGAGGAGGAGCTCCTGGCGTACTGCCACGCGCACCTGGACTCGCACAGCCGGCCCGAGCGCGTCATCCTTGTCGACGACATCCCCGAGAACGACGCCGGTGAGGTGGCGCGCGACGCGCTGCGGGACCTGCTGGCGGAGAGGTGACCGCTGTGCCCACGACCGCGATCCCGGTGCGTGCCGGTACCCGGCTGCTGATCGTCGACAACTACGACTCCTTCACCTACAACCTCGCCCAGGAGCTCGGGGAGCTCGGCTCGGACGTCGAGGTGGTGCGCAACGACGCCTTCACGATCACCGGCCTGCTCGCCGACCTGCCCGACGGCATCGTCATCTCGCCTGGCCCCGGTGATCCCAGCGACGCGGGGCTGTCCAACGACGTGATCCGTGCCGTCGCCGGGGTCCGTCCGCTGCTCGGGGTGTGCCTGGGCCATCAGTGCATCGGCGAGGTGTACGGCGGTGAGGTGGTCCGGGCACCGGTGCTGATGCACGGCAAGACCTCGCCCATCTACCACCGGCGGGAGGGCGTGTTCGAGGGGTTGACCGTGCCCTTCGAAGCGACGCGCTACCACTCGCTGATCGTGGACCGCGCCACCCTGCCGGCGGTGCTGAAGGTCACCGCCGAGACCTCGGACGGTCTCGTGATGGGCCTGGTCCACCGGGAGGTCGACGTCGAGGGCGTGCAGTTCCATCCCGAGTCGGTGCTGACCAGCGCCGGGATGCAGCTACTCGGCAACTTCCTGGACCGCTGCGCGGCCCATCGCGTCGACCAGTCGCGGCCGGCGCGCTCCCCGGTGGCCGCCGCAGCCGCGCCGACGGGTTGATCCGCGGCGTCCTCAGGACGCCGCGGCGAGCAGCTCGAGCGCCTCGTCGAGGTGGTCGACACCGACGACGACCAGGCCGTCGGGCGCGGTCTCCAGCGCCAGGTCGAGCTGGACCGCCGGCACGAGCACCAGCTCGGCGCCCTCGGCCTCGGCGGCCCGCAGCTTGGCCGGGATGCCACCGACGGGTCCGACCCGACCGTCGGCGTCGAGGCTGCCGGTGCCGGCGATCAGCCGTCCGCGGAGCAGATCGTCCGCGGTGAGCAGGTCGTAGACGGTGACCGCCGTCATGAGCCCGGCGCTCGGGCCGCCGATCCGGGTCCCCTCCCGCAGGGACACCTCGAAGGGCAGTCGTGCCTCATCCACCGCCGTCTGGATGGCGATGCCGAGCCGGGGCTCGGTGACGCCTCCGAAGGTCGCCAGCTGCAGCGTCACCTCCCGCTCCTCCCCGGCGTGGCGCACCGTCAGGGTGAGCTCATCACCCTCCTGCCCCGTCCGCGAGATGGCCTGCAACTGCTCAGCCGACGCCAACGGCGCCCCGTCGACCGCGACCACGACGTCGCCGGGCGCCAGGTTCCCGCTGGCCGGGCTCCCCGGCAGCACCTGGACGACCACCACCTCGGTGACCAGCTCGGTCTCCACCCCGGCGGCGGCGGCGCCCACCGCCACCGCGATGTCGAACTGGCGGGCGAAACGCTCCCGCTCCAGGCGCAGCACCTCGCTGCGGTCGGTCCCCGGCGGGTAGACCTCGTCGTAGCGCACCAGGGAACGGTCGGGGGACAGCACCGCGCCGAGGGACGGGACCGTCGGCTGCTGACGCAGCAGGACGGTGAGGAGCTGGACGTCGCCGTCGAGGTCGAAGGTCTCGATGCCGTCGAGCTCGATCAAGGTCGGGATCGAGGTCGGGGTCCCCGGCACGTACTCCACCAGCGGGAGCGGCACCACGAACGCGGCCCAGGCCACGATCGCGGCCGTCGCGGCGTAGAAGGCCGCCCGCGTGAGCCGGCGGCCGAGGCTCGTGCGCCTCATCGCAGCGGCTCCCCGCGGCGCAACCGTGCGATGGCCCGGGCCACCTCGGCCTCGGTGAGGGTCCCGATCGTCCGTCCCCCTCGCACGACCCTGACGACGTCGTGGTCACCCTGGAAGGCGTCGATCAGGGTGTGGAGGTCGTCGGTCAGCTCGACCCCGGGCACGTCCGGCGTCGCCGCCGGCAGCCCGTCGGCTGCCGGCTCGGGGGGCCAGGCCGCCCCCTCGTCGATGTCGGCCGGCGGCGTGGCGACGAGGTCGACGACCCGCCGCCCCTCGAGCGCCGCGCTGAGCACCGCCTGGCGGAGCTCGCTGCTGGCCGCCCGCACCAGGAACACCCCGGAGACCGCGAAGGCCGCGGCGACCAGCGTCGCCTGGGCGCCGGCCCGCATCAACGTCGCCGCGCCGAGACCGATGAGCAGGATGCCGATCACCTGGCCGGCCCGAACCGACGCCCGCAGCGCCCGGAGGCGGTCCCCGGTCACCATCCACAGCAGGGCGCGCAGCACCCGTCCGCCGTCCAGCGGCGCGCCCGGGACGAGGTTGAACACCGCCAGCAGGAGGTTCCACCACCCCAGCACGCCGGCCAACTGGCCGATCGAGCCGGACACCGCCGCCGGGAACAGATCGTCGGCGAAGGTCGCCAGCAAGCCGAACCCTGCCGCGCACACCAGGCTGATCCACGGGCCCACGGCGGCGACGGCGAGCTCGTCGCTGGCCGTCTGCCCCTCGGCGTGCATCTCGGTGACGCCCCCGAACAGCAGCAGCGTGATCGCCTCCACCTTCATCCCCCGGTGACGGGCCTCCAGGGCGTGCCCGAGCTCATGGGCGAGGGTGGTGAGCACGACCAGGACGGACCCGATCACGGCCAGCAGCAGGGCCACGCCGAGGGAGTGGTCGGCGCGGAAGACGCCGGTGAAGGCCCAGGCCACCAGGATGGCGAGCACCAGGACGGAGGGGTCGAGTCGAACCTCGACACCAGCGAGGTGCCGGCTCGGCAGCGTGCGGGTCTGCATGCCAGGACGGTACCGCTGTCAAGCGACGACCACGGTCGGCCGGTCGCGGCCGCTCCCTTCCATCCTCCTGGGCCGGGGGATAGGTTCAGGGGGATGAGCCGCTCCTCCGGCGCGACGCGTCAGCCCAGGTGCGGCCCCGACCGCAGCGAGGCCCGATGAACATCGACGACGCCACCATCCGCGATCTGCTCGCCCTCGAGGACGAGCACGGGGTGCTGTCCTTCTACACGGGTCACACCCCGGCACAGGCCGCCGATCCGCAGCCGACGGCCCCCATCGAGCTCCGGAACCAGCTCAAGCAGCTCCGGGCGCAGCTGGACGGGGGCGACCGGGACCTGGCCAGGGCCGTCGAGCGGCGCCTGAGCAGGCTCGACGGCCCCCTCGACCGCCTGCTCGATCCCAAGGCACCGGGTCGCGGGCGGGCGTTGTTCGTCGGCGTCGCCAGCGGTGAGGAACGCACCGTGGCGCTCCAGCTGCCCTTCCGTGAACGGGTCGTCCACGACGCCACCGCCTACGTCCGGCCGCTGGTCGCCGCCCTCGATGAGGGCCGGCCCGCGCTGATCGTCGTCGTGTCCCGCACGGGGGTCCGCGTCCTGCACTGGGCGACGGGCAACGCCGAGGTGACCGAGGAGGCCCGGTTCGAGAAGGACGAGGACCTGTTCCGCGACGATGCGACGGGGCCCTCCACCAGCAACCCCCAGCGAGCGATGTTCGCCCGCTCGGACCGTGACGGTTACGAGGACCGGGTCGACCAGCATCGCCACCGCTTCCTCAAGCAGGTCCTCGACGACGTCGTCCAGCGTGCCGACGCCGACGGGATCGACCGGCTCGTGCTGTCGGCGCCACCGAAGCTCCGCGACGAGGTGCGGGCGTTGGTGACCGCCCACGACACCCTGCGGGTCCTGGTCGCCGACCAGGCCTGGGAGTCGACCCCCGCCAGGGAGGTCGCCGCCCACGCCTGGGAGCTGCTGCGGTCGGTCCATGGGGACCGTGAGGCGGCGCTGGTGGCGTCGGCGAAGGAGCGTGCGTTCGCAGGTGGACCGGGCGCCCTCGGGTTGGGGGAGGTCTGCGAGGCCCTGAACGCCGGCCGGGTCGAGCACCTGCTCTACGACGACGACCTGACCCTCGAGGGCTTCGTCTCCTCCCAGGGCACGCTCCATCCTCGCATCGAGGGGGCCGCGGCCGAGTCGGAGATGACCTTCTCCCACGACCAGCTGTTCGTGGAGCGGCTCATCGAGGCGGCCCTGGCCACCTCGGCGTCGGTCACGCCGCTGGCTGCGCCCGCCGCCGCGGAGCTCGCTGACCACGAGGGCGTCGCCGCCCTGCTGCGCTGGTGAGGCCCCAGGAGGCACGTCGCCGGACCGACGCTGTCATGGAGTTGCACGAGGCCGGGGAGCTCGACGAGGCGGTCGCGGAGGTCGAGTCGCTGTTGGCCGCATTCGCCGAGGTGGAGGACCTCACCGACGAGGTCCTGCGCGAGTCGCTGTTCACGGCCCGGTTCGAGCGGGCCGTGCTGCTCACCGAGCTGGGGTCCCTGGCTGCGGCCGCTGAGGCCTACGCCCTGGCTGCGGCCACCCCGGCGGACCTCGATGACCCCGATCACCGCCACGAGATCGCCCTCGCCCTGCTGAACCGCGGGATCTGCCTGGACGCCATCGGCGATCACCTCGGCGCGGTCGCCGTGTACGGCGAGCTCACCGGGCGGTTCCAGGACGCCGACGATCCCGTGACCGCCGATCAGGTCTCCCGCGCCCGGGTGAACCACGCCGCGGCGCTGTTGCAGCTGGAGCGGACGGTCGAGGCCTCGAGATTGGCCGCGGCGATCGCCGCCGAGCTCGACCCTGCCGATGTGCTGACCGCCGAACAGCACGTGATGGCCCTGCGGCTGCATGCCGCGGCGCTGCGCGCGACCGGCGACGTCGACGCTGCCATCGAGGTGCTGCTGCGGCGATCGCGGGCCACCCAGGAGGATCCCCCGGCGCGGGCACAGGTCGCTGCCGCCGCCCAGGAGCACGCCGAGCTCCTCGCCGAGCTCGGCGAGGTCGACATCGCGCTGGAGGTCCTCGATGAGGTGCTGGCCGACGCGGACCTGGAGATCGACCCCGAGGTCACCGATGTGCTCGAGGACCTGCGTGCCGACCGTCGTCGCCTCGCCGGCTCCTGAGGGCTGAGGACGCCCGCTGGGTACCGTGTGCACGGCCCCCTCCCGCGGGGCGAGACCGGTCGCCCAGGAGCCGTCCAGGTGCACCCCACCATGACCGTGCCCCGTCGAGGCACGGTCGCCTGCCCTCGGCGGCTCGGGCACGGATCACTGGCCCTGCTGTCGCTCGGCCTGCTGCTCGGACTGCTCCTCGTGGGGAGCGCGGCGCCCGCGTCGGCGCACGCCTCGCTCGTCGATGGTCGGCCGGCGGACCGGGCTGCGCTGGATGCGGCGCCGACCGAGGTCTCCCTCACCTTCAGCGAGCCCGTGACACTGCCCAGCGGCGGCCTCCGGGTCCTGGATGCCGAGGCCCGGCGAGTCGACCTCGGTCCGGTCGACACCGGCGACGCCCGCGTCGTCGCCGTGGCGCTCCCGGCGGACCTGCCCGACGGGGCCTACGTCGTCAGCTACCGGGTGATCTCCGCGGACAGCCACCCCGTCGGTGGGGTGCGCACCTTCACCGTCGGTGACGGCGTGGCGGAGGTGGCGGCCACGACGCTGGCCATGATCGCCGATGACGCTACGGCGGTCGCGGCACGGCGCACGGGGCAGCTGCTCCGGGGCCTCGGGTACGGCGCCCTGCTCCTGGCCGCCGGTGCGGCGCTGACGGGGTGGTTGCTCGTCCGACGCGCGACGGACCGGGCGGTCGCCCACCGGCTGGCGGTGTGGTCGGCGCTGGTCGGCGTGGCCGTCTCCCTGGTCGGGGTCCCCGTCCAGGCTGTCGCGGTGACCGGCGAGCTCAGTGCCGGCTGGTCCGCGGTCAGCCTGTGGGAGACGGCAACCTCCAGCTTCGGGGTCGCCAGCATCGTCCGTGCAGCCCTGCTCGCTGTGCTCGCGACCGTCCTCCTGGCGGGACTGCCGGCCGTGCTGGCAGCGACGGTGGCGCTCGGCGCGCTCAGCACGGTGGTGTTGGACGGGCACCAGCGCAGCGTTCCCCCCACCTGGTTGCTGGTCACGGGTGATCTGGTGCACGTGGCCGCTGCAGCGGTGTGGTTCGGTGGTCTGGTGGTGGTGGCAGCGGTCGTCTCCCGTCGCGCGTCCCCCCCCGAGCCGGTCCCGGCCGCCGAGCTGGTGGCCCGGTTCAGCGGCGCCGCGCTGGTGGCGGTCGTGCTGGTCGCCGCCGCGGGTGCGGCCATGGCGTGGCCGTTGGTGGGTCGGCCTGCGGCGCTGGTCGGCACCTCCTACGGGCGCACGTTGCTGGTCAAGCTGGCGGCGGTGGGTGTCGTGGTGCTGATCGCCGCCTACAACCGCTACCGGCTGGTGCCGGCGATCGTCGCGGCTACGCCCCGCGACGGCGGTGCCCAGGACGCTGCCGAGCCTGTCCTCGGCGCGCCCAGCGTCGCGGCCGCCGGGTCGTCGGTCGCGCTCAGCGCCGACCCGCAGCATGACCGCGCCAGCACGGCCTGGTCTCGGCTGCAGCGCACGCTCCGGGTGGAGATCGCCCTGCTCAGCGTGGTGCTGCTGCTGACCGGGGTGCTGGCCACGACCCAGCCAGCCGCCGAGGCGGCCGGGTTCGGCGGGGTCTTCGAGACCACCACCGCCCTGGGCGATGAGCTCGAGCTGGACCTGGTGGTCGACCCCAACGTCGTGGGTCGCAACACCCTCCATCTCTACGTCCTCGACGCCACGGGTCGGCCGAGCGAGACGGTGGAGGACCTTCGGGTGGAGCTCGTCTTCGTGCCCGCCGGGGTCGGTCCGATCCGGATCGAGCCCTTCTTCGCCGGGCCCGGGCACTGGATCGCGACCACCGAGGCGCTGTCCTTCGCCGGTGACTGGGAGGTGCGGGTCATCGCCGGGATCGACCGCTTCACCGAGGAGTCCACCACCGTGACCGTGCCCGTGGCACCCTGACGCGTGCGATGC
The DNA here is from genome assembly GCA_007131525.1 of Nitriliruptoraceae bacterium. Classification (GTDB taxonomy): domain Bacteria; phylum Actinomycetota; class Nitriliruptoria; order Nitriliruptorales; family Nitriliruptoraceae; genus T1Sed10-7. Next base: position 13,316 of record SLQK01000253.1, read on the forward strand.
GGGCAGACCGTTGCCCGTTCCCGACCGTCCCGCCTCCGGAGCTCACCGTGACCGACCCCCGAACCCTCACCGCGACGGTGTGGACCCGCCGTCGGCGTGGCCTGGCCACGCTCGTGCTCGGCGCGCTGCTGGCCGTCGTGACCGCGCTGCCGGCGGCGGCGCACCCGTTCCTGCGTGGTGGGGGTGAGGTCCCGGTCGACTCGCTGGCCACCGTCACCCTGGACCTCGCCCACGGGTGCGGCACCGAGGCCGCCGGGGCTGGACAGGACACGCTCGAGGTCGCGCTGGAGGTTCCCGACTGGCTGCGCATCGTGACGGTGGCCGACCACCCCGGCTACGTCCACGACCTCGAGGTCGACGAGGGGCGGATCGCCGTGGTGACCTGGACCGCAGCCGACGCCCCCGAGCCGGCGCCGGCCTTCGACCTGGACGTGGTGGCCAGCGGCACCCCCGGGGAGACCCGCCACCTCGCCGTCTTCCAGGGCTGTGCCGACAGCTCCTACCGGTGGATCGGGACGCCCGACGAGCCCGCTGACGACCCGGCGATCAACGTCCGTCTCGTCGCGGCGGATCCCGATCGGCCGGCCCCGCCGCCGGAGCCGATCACGGATCCGGACGACGAGGGGTCCACGACCGCGGACGATGCGGACACCGACCTCGACGGTGAGGGCAGCCTCGACGACCTGGCGGCGACCGACGATCCGGCGACCGACGATGACGAGGTCGCGGACCCCACCGATCCCGCCGAGGACGAGGCCAACGACCTGCCCGGCGACGCCGAGCCGGAGGCAGCCACCGAGGGCGGTGCCGACGCCAACCTGGGCCGCGTGCTGGCCTGGGTCGGTGGTGTCCTCGCCGTGCTCGCGGCCGCCGGCCTGCTGTTCCTGGTGCTGCCGGCGCGCCGCCGCGCTGACGGGTGAGCTGGCCTGGTCGGGCGGTCCTGCTCGCGCTGCTCACGCTGGCGGTGCTGGCCCCCGGCCATGCGGCGCTCGCCGACCCGGCGAGGCCGACCCACTTCCGCTCGCACGTGGACGGGGTCGTCACCGCTGACGGGACACCCGTCGCCGGGGTGATGGCCGAGGTGGTCGGCGGCGACGCCTACCTGGTGCTCACCGTCCCGTCCGGGCGGCTGGTCGAGGTGCTCGGGTACGAGGGTGAGGCCTACCTCCGGTTCACCCCTGACGGGCGGGTGGAGGTGAACACCCGGTCGCCGGCCCGCTGGCTCAACGACGCGCGGTTCGGTGCCATGGACGTCGAGGTACCCGCCGGGGCCGATGCTGACGCGCCGCCGCAGTGGGAGCTTGTGGCCACCAGCGGCCGGTTCGCCTGGCACGACCACCGGATCCACTTCATGTCGCCGCGACTGCCGAGCGACGTCGATCCCCGCGCTGCCTCGCTGCAGGAGGTGTTCGCCTGGGAGGTCCCGCTCCTCCTCGACGGTGAGGACGCCCGGATCGAAGGGACGCTGGTGTGGCTCCCCGGGCCGTCCCCGGTCGTCCCGGTCGCGTGGCTCGTGGTGACGATCGCGGTCGCCGGCTGGCTGGCGGTCACGATGGCTCCACGCCGGGACGTCGTGGTGCTGGCGGTCGCCGTGCTCACGCTGCTCACCGGGGTGATCGCGGTGCTGCTGGCACCACCCGGCGCGGACACCGAACCCGCCCTGACCGTGCTGCCAGGCATCGCCGTCGCGCTCTGGTTCGTCGGCCGGCGTCAGCCGAGCACGTCGGCGGTCGGTGGCCTCCTCCGCGAGCTGGTGGGGATCCCGCTGCTCGCCTGGGGTCTGTGGTGGGCACCGACCTGGTGGCGTCCGGTGCCACCGGCCGCGCTCCCGATCGGGCTCGTGCGGTTGCTCGTCGCGGCAGCCCTCGCCGTTGGGCTCGCAGGGGTCGGAGCCGTGCTGTGGCGTGCCGCGGCGGCGGTCCCGTTCGACCGGGATCGTCGCCTGCCCCCGTCCGCGTCCGAGCGCTGCAGCCCGTGACGGCTCAGGCCTCCTCGTCGTCCTCGTCCCCGTTGCCGTTGTCGGGCTCCGGCTCGGGCTCGGGCTCCGGTTCCACGGTCGGTGGGTCCTCCGGCTCGGGTTCGGGTTCGGGTTCGGGTCCGAGCGAGATGATGATCTCCACCGTCGTCCCGGGGTCCACCAGCTCGCCGGGAGCTGGCGACTGACTGATCACGAACCCCTCGCCGACGGCGATGGAGTGCTGCCGGGCGTCGATCGAGGGCTCGAGACCGGCGTTGCGGATGGTGTCGAGCGCGTTGCTCTCCGAGAAGTTGACCACGCGTGGGACCCGCACCTGCTCGATGCCGACGCTCACGGTGATGTCGACCGCGGTGCCCGGCGCCACCTCGTCGCCCGGGGCGGGGCTCTGGTCGAGCACGGTGCGTGGATCGCTGTCCGGGTCCTCCTCCTCGGTCGTGCTCCCCAGGACCAGGCCGGCCTCGCGCAGCGCGGCCAGGGCGTCGTTCTCGCTGAGACCGACCAGCCGCGGGACCGTCACCAGCTCCTCGCCGGAGGAGATGACGAGGTCGACCGCGGTCCCCTCCTCCACCTCGCTGTCGGCCCCTGGGTCCTGGCGGATGACCCGGCCCTCCTCGACCTCGTCGCTCGGTTCCTCCGTGATGGTGCCGACCGTCAGCTCGGCGCGGACCAGGAGCTCCGTCGCCACCGCCTGGGTCTCGCCTACCACGTCCGGCACCGTGACCAGCTGGGGGTCGTCGGCGGCCAGCAGGTTCATCAGCGCGAACACCCCACCGACCAGGGCCAGGAGGCCGAGGACGACCAGCAGTGCGGCCACGAGGCCACGCCGGCGCCGCTCCTGCTCGTGGGTGCGCACGCCGCGGGTGCTCGGATCGGCGGCCAGCAGCGCCGTCTCGTCGGGTGGGAGCACCGCCGGTGCCGTCACGGGCTGACCGACGCGGGCGTTGACGAGGTCGGTGCGCATCTCGCCCGCGC
>SLQK01000151.1 GCA_007131525.1 Nitriliruptoraceae bacterium
GGCGGGGCACCAGTTCCCACGTGGCCATGCCCTCGGCGTAACCCGTGCCTCCGCGCAGGCCGAGCCGCCGCGTCGCCGGACGGGGTGGATTCGCGGCCATCCGTGACCGTTCTGCTGCCCCACGGCACCCACCATGGCGATCGCGGGGCGGGATCCCGGCCATCCATGACCGCTCGACGACCCCACCCACACCACCTCGACGACGCCACCCGCCACCAGCGTGCACCGTGTCGCTCCCGACCGACCTCGCCCCGCCGCGGCGTCGCAGACCAGACGCCGTCGGGACGGTGGGCGGACGTGCGGTTCGGCCCTGGCGCCACCCGAGGCTGTGCCTACCGTGGAGGAGGAAGCGCGGACCCCCGGCGCACGCGGGACCGGGAGGTGGGGTCACATGCGGTTCAAGGATCGCAGCGACGCAGGCGAACGCCTCGCCAAGCTGCTGAGCGACTACGCCGGACAGGACGTCGTCGTCCTCGCCCTCCCGCGGGGCGGGGTGCCCGTCGCGCGGGAGGTCGCCACCGCGCTGGGCGCGCCTCTCGACGTCCTCGGGGTCCGCAAGCTCGGCGCCCCGCAGCAGCCCGAGTTCGGGATCGGGGCGATCGCGGAGGGCGGCATCCGCGTGGTGGACCAGGACAGCGCAGCGGCGGCCGGCCTCGACGAGAAGGCGATCGCTCGCGTCGAGGACCGGGAGCGCGCCGAGCTCGAGCGCCGCGTCCACCGCTACCGCGGCGACCGACGCCTGCCCGAGCTCGCAGGACGCACGGTCATCGTCGTGGACGACGGCCTGGCCACCGGTGTCACAGCGCGAGCTGCGTGCCGGGCCGTCCGGTCCCACGGTCCGGCGCGGCTGATCCTCGCCGTCCCCGTCGCACCGCCCCGCTCCGTCGAGGCACTGCGGTCGGAGGCCGATGAGGTGGTGGCCGTGCTCATGCCGGCCTCGCTGATGTCCGTGGGCGGCTGGTACGACGACTTCGGCCAGACGAGCGACGCCGAGGTGCTGCGGCTGCTGGAGGAGTCCCGCCCGGCGCCGGGAGGGACGGCGTGATGAACGACCGCCCGGCCCCGGTCGACGAGGTGCAGATCGACGTCGGGACCGGGCGCATCATCGGGGACCTCGTCGTGCCCGAGGCCGCCACCGGGGTCGTCGTCTTCGCGCACGGCAGCGGCTCGAGCCGGCACAGCTCCCGCAACCGACGGGTCGCCGCCACCCTGCACGACGACGATCTCGCGACCCTGTTGATCGACCTCCTCACGGCCGAGGAGGAACAGGTCGATCTGCGCACCCGCGAGCTGCGGTTCGACATCGAGCTGCTCGCAACCAGGGTCGCCGCGGCCATGGACTGGCTCCGCCAGGACGAACGCACCCAGCAGCTGCCCGTGGGCCTGTTCGGCGCGAGCACCGGCGCCGCCGCCGCGCTCGTCGCCGCCGCACGACGCCCCGACACCGTCGGCGCGATCGTGTCCCGCGGTGGCCGGCCGGATCTGGCCGGGAGCGTGCTCGCGGAGGTGCGCGCACCCACGCTGCTGATCGTCGGCGGCCGGGACCGGATGGTGCTCGACCTGAACCGAACGGCCGAGGCGGTCATGGTGGCCGACGTCGAGGTGGTGGTGGTGCCCGGCGCCACGCACCTGTTCGAGGAGCCGGGCGCCCTCGAGCAGGTCGCCCGCCTCGCGAGCGGCCACTTCTCCCGGCATCTGCGGTCGCTGCGGTGAGCGCGCTCAACGGTCGTCACCAAGGGCCCGATCGGCCCCCTCGACCGGGAGTTGGCCGCGACCGTCGTCCTCGACCGTGAGCGCGCTGACCTGCCACCCAGCCCAGCGGCCCTGGGGAGTAGGCTGGAGGACGATGGACCTCCCGATCGATCTCGACGAGCTCCGAAGGGTGCTGCGGCGCCACGGCGTCCGTTTCGCGCTGGTGTTCGGGAGCCATGCCGAGGGCACCGCAGTCGAGGGATCCGACCTCGACCTCGCGGTCTGGGCTGACCAGCCGATCGATCACTGGAGTCTGGCTGGCGAGCTGCCGGACGTCATCGACCTGGTCGACCTGCAGCGCGCCCCAGAGGGACTCACCGGCCGGGTCGCGCTCACCGGCCGCGTCGTCCTCGACGACGACCCGGCCAGGCGGGTGCGCTGGCAGGCCGAGACGCGCAAACGGCATCTCGACGAGGCCGTCCGACGTGACCGGTTCCGACGTGACTTCGTCGACGCACATGGTTGATGCGGAGCGGCTCCTGACCCTGCTCGGGCGCGTCGCCGCACGCCTGCAGGTCCTCACGACCTACGCGGAGGCCGATCCCGAAGAGCTGCTGGATGACGAGGTGCGCCTCGGTCACCTCAAGTACACCTTCCAGACCGCGCTCGAGGCCTGCATCGACGCCGCCCAGCATGTCGTCGCCGACCGCGGTCTCGGCACCCCGACGTCCAACGCCGACGCGTTCCGGCTCCTCGCTCGCTCGGGGCTCGTCGAGCCCTCGCTCGCCGCGTCGATGGCCGGGTCGGTGGGGTTCCGCAACGTGCTCGTTCATGGCTACGCCGAGGTCGACGACCGACTCGTGATCGAGCACCTCGCCCACCTGGTCGACCTGCGGGCGTACGTCCAGGCGATGACGGCACTGCTCGACGACTGAGCGGCCGTCGTCGACACCGGCAGCCGACCTCGGCTCGGCCGGGACGGCGACGACCACCGCTGCGGCGCAGCACAGCTCCGGCCGAGCGGCGGCGACCCCGACGACCGCGGACCGCGAGCAGCGTGGGTCCGGTAGTGGCCCGCCCAACCCGACCGGTGCATGTCACGAGCCGCATAACATGTAGTACGTTACTAAGTGTTCTTGGCACAGGACCCAGATCACAGGAGCGGACGGACGTGAACGGGGCCGCGGCGGCCGCAGCCGATGGACTCGGGAGCATCGGCACCGCGGGCGAGTTCTCCCCGTGACCCGACCGGACCTCCCACTGCTCCGAGGCGGCCACGGCCGGCCGCTCGGTCCGTCGCCCTTCGCCTCGGCGGCACCGAGCATCGTCGTCGCGCTGGTCTCGATGCTCGCCGCCGGGGTGTGGGTCATCGCCGGCGCCGCGCTGCCGGGCGGCCGGGTGCTGGCCGTGCATCTGCTGACACTCGGCGCGCTGACCAGCCTGATCGTGACCTTCAGCGAGCACTTCACGCGGACGCTGACCCGAGCACCCGGCGACCGGCATGTCGCCTGGCCCACCGTCACCACCCTCAGCATCCTCCTACTGCTGGTCGGCCTGGCGACGAGGTTCCTGCCCGTACTGGCCTTCGGGGCGACGGCCACCCTCCTGGTTGTCGCCGCCGCGCTGTCGCGGCTGCGACGGCTGCGCCGCCGGGCTATCGGGGCAAGGTTCCTGTGGGTCGTGCGCAGCTACGAGCACGCGCACGGCCTGTTCCTGCTGGCTGGGGTGCTCGGCACCGTGCTCGGGCTGGGACTGGTCACCGGGCCCTGGTTCGCGTCCGTGCGCCTGGCCCACCTGCACGCCAACATCCTCGGGTGGGGTGGGCTGACCCTGCTGGCCACCCTGGTGTTCTTCGGGCCCACAATGGTCCGCACCCGGATCGAACCCGGCGCCGACCGCCTGGCGGCACGACTGCTCCCGGTTACGGCCAGCGCACTGGTCGCCGCGGTGGGCCTGTTGGCGGCCACCGGGCTGGACGGGCCCTGGGGGTTCATCACCCGCATCACCGCCGCCGGAGCGCTTTCGGTGGTCGCGACCACCGCCACGGCGGTGCTGCTGCCGGTCATCCGGGCGGTGCGCGGGACCGCGCCCTCCGGCCCTCGTCCCGCGGTACTCGGGACCTGCCTGTGGTTCACCGTGGTCCTGTGGGCCGACGTCGCGGTGGTCACCGCCGGCGCCTGGCGGCTGCTGGACGCGCTCGGCATCGCGGCGCTGCTGGGGGTGCTCGGCCAGGCGGTCCTGGCGACCCTGACCTACCTCGCCCCGATGCTGCTCGGCCGGAGCACCACCGCGCGGACGGTGATCCGCGAGGGGTTGGACCGAGGCGCCACCACCCGCACGCTGGTCGCGAACCTCGGTGTGTTCCTCGCAACCGTGGGTGCCACGCGCGCCCTGCCCGACCTCCCGCTGCTGGGGCTCGGACTGAGCCTGGCCGCGGCTGCCCTGGTCGCCGGACTGGTCCGCACCCTCCTGACCCTCAGACCGACCGGGTGACCCACCGTCATCCGGCCCCTCACGCCCCCGTTCCTGACAGGAGATCCCATGCCCACCAGCCCCTCGAGCACCTCGCAGGTCATCACCGGCGTCCACGCCGATCTGCCGATACCCCGCCAGGCCACCACCTCCCGCGCGCTGCTGCACAACGACGTGGTCCGCGTGGTCGTGTTCGTGTTCGACACCGGGGAGCAGCTCAGCGAACACACGGCCGCCAAGCCGGTCGTGGTCCAGCTGCTCGAGGGGCGGCTGCGGTTCCAGCTCGACGGCGTCGATCATCAGCTCGCAGCCGGCGACGTCGTCTACCTCGCCCCCGGCGCACCACACGCGCTGGAAGCCC
>SLQK01000021.1 GCA_007131525.1 Nitriliruptoraceae bacterium
GCCAGGAGTTCGACGAGGGCCTGGATGCGAAGCGGCCCAACGTCCAGGTCGGCGACCCCTTCGCGGAGAAGCTGCTGATCGAGTGCTGCCTGGAGCTGTACGAGCGTGACCTCGTCTCCGGTATCCAGGACATGGGTGCCGCGGGGATCGCCTGCTCGACCTCCGAGCTGGCCTCCGCCGCCTCGATGGGGATGGAGGTCGACCTCGACCGGGTGCTCCTGCGCGAGCCGTCGATGGAGTCCTGGGAGATCCTGTGCTCGGAGTCCCAGGAGCGCATGCTGGCGCTGGTCGCGCCCGAGCGGCTGGAGGAGGTCCAGGAGGTCGCGCACCGCTGGGGGGTGCCGGCCGCCGTGATCGGCGAGGTGGTCGAGGGCGACGCGCTCCGGCTCACCCGCCGCGGGGAGCTGATCGCCGACCTCCCGGCCCGCTCCCTGGCCGACGAGGGGCCCGTCTACGACCGTCCCCGGACCCGCCCCGCCTGGCTGGACGACTACGCCGAGGTGGCTGCGGAGTCGCTGGACGCGACGCTGGTCGGTGGCACGCTGGAGGCGGCGGACGGCCGCCCCGGGCGGTCGCTCGACGAGGTGGCGCTGGCGTTCCTCGCCTCGCCCAACGTCGCGTCCAAGCGGTGGGTGTTCGAGCAGTACGACCAGCACGTCCTGTCCGGCACGGTGCTCGGGCCGGGGATGGCCGATGCCGGCGTCGTCCGCCTGCCGGGGAGCCGTCGTGCGGTCGCGTGCTCCACCGACGGCAACGGTCGGTGGTGCGAGCTCGACCCGGTCCAGGGCACGATCCGGGTCGTGGCGGAGGCCTTCCGCAACGTGGCCTGCACCGGTGCGCGCCCGCTGGCAACGACCAACAACCTCAACTTCGGCAACCCGGAGCGCCCGGAGATCATGTGGCAGCTGGCCGCCTCGATCGAGGCGTTGGGCGCGGCCTGCCGGCAGCTGGGGGTGCCGGTCACCGGCGGCAACGTCTCGCTGTACAACGAGACCCAGGGTCAGGCGATCCACCCGACCCCGGTCATCGGCATCCTGGGCGTGCTCGCCGACGCCGAGGACGCGCTCGGGCTGGCCTTCGAGGACGAGGGCGACCTGGTGTTCCTGATGGGGACACCGACCACGCCGGGGCTGGCCGGCTCCGAGCTGCAGCGCTGGCTCGGCGCCCCCCTCGGCGGGGTGCTGGCGCCCGCGGACCTGGAGCTCGAGGCCGCCATCTCCGAGGTGCTCCAGGAGGCCGCCCGCGAGCAGCTGGTCACGGCGGCCCACGACGTCGGCACCGGCGGCCTGCTGGTCGCCCTGGCGGAGGCGTGCGTCGCGGGGGACATCGGTGCGGAGATCGCGCTCGAGGGTGAGCTGGCCGGGCTGAGCCCGACCCAGCAGCTGTTCAGCGAGTCGCCCGGACGGGTGCTCGTGACGGTCGCCTCACCCAACGTCAAGGCCTTCGCCGAGCTGTGTGCGGACGCGGCGGTGCCGTTGACCGACATCGGGACCGTCACCGGCGAGCGGCTGATCGTGCGCGGCCTGGTTGACCTCGACCTGGATGCGCTGCGCGACGCCTTCGACGGTGGCCTCACCGAGCTGTTGGGTGGCTGAGACATGACGCTTGACGTTCCCGTTCCCGTTCCCGGCCCTGCGGCCGTGCCCAGCACCCGCCCGGCGACCGCGAGGGTCGGCATGGTCGGTGGTGGCCAGCTGGCGCGGATGACCCACGCCGCCGCCATCGACCTCGGTATCGACCTCTACGTGCTCGCGGTGCACCCGGACGAGCCGGCGGCGCTGGCCGGCGCCGTCACCCGCCTCGGGGCCCCCGACGACCTCGAAGCCCTGCGGGCGTTCGCCGTGGAGGTGGACGTCGTCACCCTCGACCACGAGCTCGTGTCCGACGAGGGGCTGGCCGCGCTGGCAGCCTCGGGCCACCCCGTCCGTCCGAGCGCGTCGGCGCTGCTCTACGCCAAGGACAAGCTCCACGCCCGGACCGAGCTCGCGGCCCTCGGGCTCCCCGTCCCACCCTTCGCCCCGGTCGCCACCGTGGACGAGGTGACGGCCTTCGCGTCACAGCACGGCTGGCCCCTGGTCTGCAAGGCGACCCGCGGCGGCTACGACGGCCGGGGTGTCGAGGTGGTCGACGACGCCGACGCCGCCGCCGCGGTCCTCGCCCGCGGGGGCGAGTGGATGGTGGAGGCCCACGTCGACATCTCCGTCGAGGTGGCGGTCGTGACGGCCCGCCGGCCCGGCGGGGAGCACGTCACCTACCCCGTGGTGGAGACGGTGCAGCAGGACGGCCAGCTGGTCGAGTTGGTCCAGCCGGCCCGCATCACCCCCGACGTCGCCGCGCGGGCCGTCGCGCTCGGGACGCAGGTAGCCGAGGCCGTGGGCGGGGTGGGCATCGTCGCCGTCGAACTGTTCGTCGGGCCCGACGGTGCGCTCACCCTGAACGAGCTGGCGCTGCGGCCGCACAACTCGGGGCACGCCACGATCGAGGCGGCCACCACCTCGCAGTTCCACAACCACCTGCGCGCCGTCCTCGACTGGCCCCTGGGCGACACGAGCCTGCGAGCCCCGGCGGCGGCGCTGGTGAACCTGCTGGGCCCCGAGGGGCCGGATCGGATCGCCGAGCGCCTGCCGGCGGCGCTGGAGGTCAGCGAGGCCGCTGTGCACCTCTACGGCAAGGCGTCCCGGCCCGGCCGCAAGATCGGTCACGTCACGGTGCTCGGCGAGGACGCCGAGGTGGCGCTCGCCCGGGCCCGCGAGGTGGCGGACGTGCTGGTGGGGTCGGGCAGACCAGCGACGAGGAGCGAGCCATGAACGCCGAGGAGACCCAGGACGCAGCGATCGGCACACCGGCCGCGCAGGATCCCCCGCGGGTCGGGGTGGTCATGGGCAGTGACTCGGACCTGGCCACGATGGAGGGTGCCATCGAGGCACTGGAGCGCTTCGAGGTGCCCCACGAGGTGCACGTCGTCTCGGCCCACCGCGACGCCGAGCGCATGCTCGCCTACGGCCAGCAGGCCGCGGGGCGGGGGCTCGAGGTGCTGATCGCCGGTGCGGGTGGGGCCGCTCACCTGCCGGGGATGCTGGCGTCGGTCACCTCCCTGCCGGTGATCGGGGTTCCCGTCCCCCTGCGTCACCTCGACGGACTGGACTCGTTGCTGTCGATCGTTCAGATGCCGTCGGGGATCCCCGTCGCCACCGTCGCCGTCGGTGGCGCGCACAACGCGGGGCTCCTGGCCGTGCGCATCCTGGCTGCGGGGGACGGGGCCCTCACCGCCGCGCTGGACGAGCACCGCGAGGAGCTCCGGCAGGCCTCGCTGGACAAGGACGAGCGGGTGCGCCAGCAGCTCGCAGGCAAGGCCGGCGGTTTCGGGTTCTCCGCCTGATCGGACCTGCTGGCCCGGCCCCCTGGCCCGGCCCGCCGGCTCGTTCTGCCGGCCCGGCCTGGTCCGCCGGCCCGCTGGCCCGCTGGCCCGCCGGCCCGCTGGCTCGCCGGCCGGACGGCCCACGAGAAGCAGCCAGTATCCGCTGCTTCTCGTCGGCCATCTGCGTTGGCACCGGCCATGCCGGGGTTCGCCAGCGAGAACCAGCAGGTATCCGCTGCTTTTCGCGGGGGACGCCTGCGGTGGCTCGCGGCGGGGACGGCCGGGCGGGAGGCTGGGCGGGCAGCCTCCGCGCGTCGACCCACCGACCTACTCGGCCAGGAAGACGAAGAACACCACGAACAGGACCGCCAGCAGGTACATGATCGGGTGCACCTCCCTGGCCTTGCCCTTGAAGACCATCAGGAGCGGGTACAGCAGCAACCCGAGGGCGATGCCGGTGGCGATCGAGTAGGTGAGCGGCATCGCGATCACGGTCACGAAGGCCGGGATCGCGATCTCCATCTCGTCCCACTCGATGTCCTTGAGACCCCGGGCCATCATCACGCCGACGATGACCAGGGCTGCGGCGGTCACCGGGGCGGTGATCACCGTCAGCAGGGGCGAGAAGAAGATCGTCAGCAGGAACAGCGCCGAGGTGGTGACCGAGCTCAGGCCGGTGCGGCCACCCGCGCCGACCCCGGCGGCGGACTCGATGTAGGACGTGGTCGTGGACGTCCCGAGCACCGCGCCACCCATCGTGGCGATGGCGTCGGAGACCAGCGGGCGGTTGCCGCCGGGAAGGGAGCCGTCCTCCTCCAGCAGCCCCGCCTGGTTGGTCACCGCGATCAGCGTTCCCGCGGTGTCGAAGAAGTCCACGAACAGCATGGTCGCGATGACCAGCAGCAGCTCCGGCGCCAGCAGGGTGTCGAAGGCCGCGAAGGCCGCACCGAAGGTTGGGGCCAGCGACGGTGGCGCGGCGACGATGGCCGTCGGGGTGTCGAGCAGGTTGAAGAGCACCCCGACGACCGCGGTGGCGATGATCCCGTAGAACACCGCTCCCTTGAGCCCCCGCATCAGGAACAACGCGGTGGCGATCAATCCGAAGATGGCCAGCAGCGTCGCCGACAGCGTCAGGTCCCCGAGCGCAACGACGGTGCCCTCGGCGCCCTCGGTGGCGATCGTGGTCGGGTCCGGGATCACGATGCCGGCGTTCTTGAGGCCGATGAAGGCGATGAACAGCCCGATGCCCGCGCCGACCGCCATCTTCAGCTGGTGTGGGATCGCGTTGATGATCGCGCCCCGGACCCCGGTCACCGCGAGGATCAGGAACAGCACCCCCGAGACGAAGGTCGCCGCCAGCGCGGTCTCCCACGGGATGCCGAAGCCGAGGACCACCGTGAAGGCGAAGAAGGCGTTCAACCCCATCCCGGGCGCCTGGGCGATCGGCAGGTTCGCCCACAGCCCCATGACGAGGGTCCCGAGCGCGGCGGCCAGACAGGTCGCCACGAAGACCGCTCCCGGGTCCATCCCCGCGGCGGCTAGGAAGCTCGGGTTGACGAAGACGATGTAGGCCATCGCCAGGTAGGTGGTCAGCCCGGCCACACCCTCGGTTCGGGGATCGCTCCCCCGCTCCGACAGCTTGAAGAACCGGTCCAGCGTGCCCCCGGAGGCGCGGTGCTCGGTCGTCTGGTCGCTCACGTCCAGTGCTCCTCGTGGGCGCGCAGCAGGCACGCGCGCGCCGCGGTCGAACCGACAGGGTGAGGGGAAGTGGTCGCCACCAGCGCGGGCGGCGCCCGACAGGCTAGACCAGGCGACCGGCGCCAGATGACAGCGAGGTGGCGCTCAGATCACGGAACGGTGACAGCCCCGCCGCCCGGGTGCGTCAGCTCGCGGCCCGGTGCGGTTCGGGCTGGACGGCGGCGGACAGCTCGTGGAAGGGCACCGCCGGCAGGTCGAGCTCCGCCATCCGGTCCCGGTAGAGGTGGTAGCGACGGCGGGCCTCACCGTGACGGCCGGCTCGCAGGAGGGCGACAGCGAGGTTGAGGTGGGCCGGTTCGTCGTAGCCGTCGCGGTCGAGGACGCGCAGCAGCAGCCGGATCGCGAACTCTGGATCCTCGCTGCGCAGGAGTTCAGCCAGCGTCCGTGCCACCGACAGGTACAGCGATCGGAGCTCGGCGCGTCGGTCCTCGGCCCACAGGAGGTCGGGGTCGTCCTCGAACAGGTCCCCACCGTAGAGCTCCTCGGCCTCCAACAGCAGCTGTCGCGCCGTGTCCGGCGCTCCGTCGCGGACCGCACGGAGCCCCCGCTCGGCCAGCTCCCGGAACGCCAGCGCGTCCACCTCGATGCGGTCCGGAGCCAGGCGCACGGTGGTGCCCTCGCTCTCGATGGGGCTGGCATCTCGGTCGCCGTCGCCGCCGACCAGGGCGGTACGGGCGAGACTGAGCGCGGTCGAGAGCCGGCCGGAGATCCGGTCGTAGGGCTGATCGGGCCACAGCAGGTGGCCGAGCTCCTCCCGGGTCACCCCTCGTGGTGATCGGGCGATCAACGCCTTGACGAGCTCCCTCGCCTTGCGTGACCCCCAGCCCGAGGCGGTGACGGGCTGCCCATCGATGCTCGCGGAGAAGCTGCCGAGCGCCCGGATCACCCTGCGGTCGGTCCGGTCCCTGCCGGTCAGGACCTGCGCCGCCCACACGCTGCGCTCGAGCGGGCAGCCGAGGGCGGCCAGCCGGCGCTCCAGCTCACCGACCCTGGCGCGGTCACCGCCGCCGGACGCGTGGCGCTCCCGTGCCAGCTCCAGCCGCGTGATCCAGAGGGGCGCGTCGAGCTCCTGCCACAGCGCCAGGGCCTCCTCCAGGAGCGGGCGCGGATCGGCCAGGGTGAGCGCCCGGCAGGTGATGGCGCTGGCGGCTGCGGCGCGGTTGCCGCGGCTGGTCGCCAGGCCCTCGGCCGTCTGGGCCAGCTCCGCGGCCGCCGCGATCTCGCCTCGGGCGAGGTGCACCCAGGCGTCGGCGGCTGTCACCTCGGCGGCCGCCATGCCGTCGTCCAGTTCCCGGGCCCGCTCGATCGCGGCCGCGGCGGCGTCGTCGTCGCTGCCGGTGAGCACCCAGGACAGGCCGAGGTGGGCGGGGACCAGCGCCTGCCGGTCACCGCCGGGTGCCCCGAGCCGGAGCGCCTGCTCGTAGGCCTGGCGGGCCAGCGCCAGCTCCCCCCGCTCGGCCCGCGCGGCCGCCAGCACGTGGTGGGCGTAGGCCTCGGTCCTGGCTCCGATCCGGGCGAACACCTCCCGGGCCCGCTCGGCGTCGGCGATCGCTTCGTCGGTCGCGCCGGTGCTCAGCAGCGCCTCGGAGCGGTTGCAGCGCGCGACGCCGATCAGGGTGGCGAACCCCTGGGCCTCGGCCAGGTCGATCGCCTCACCGGTGACCTCCAGGGCATCGGCGTACCGGCCCTCCTCGAGGTGATGGGAGCCGAGGTTGGTGAGGATCCGGGCCTGCTGCAACCGATCGCCCCCGCGGGAGGCCGCCGCCAGGGCCTGTCGGTAGTGGGAGAGGTTCGCCCGGCGATCGCCGTCGCTGGCCGCGACCAGCGCCGCGGCGGTGTGGGCGTACGCCAGGGCGCGGTCGTCGTTGTGTCGGGTCGCGATGTCCATGGCCCGTGCGGCGCAGGAGCGGGCATCCTCGAGCTGTCCGCGCAGCCAGTGGGCCGTCGCGCGCCAGCCCAGCAGCCCGGCGAAGGCGGGGGAGTCCTCGTCGTCGGGGCCGCGGACGTAGGCGGCCAGCGCGGCGTCCAGATCCCCGCGCGTGTGGTGGATCAGACCGAGCTGGGTGGCGCGCTCGGTGGGCAGCGGTCCACCATCGTCGGGTCCGATGGCCTCCAGGCACCGCAGGGCCCCGGCCCACTCGCCCTGGAAGGCCAGCGCCTCGGCCTGCAGGGACTCGATGGCAGGGGTCCGCAGCTCGCCGGGAAGTCGCTCGGCCGCACGGGCCACGGTACGCAGGTGGCCGGCGTGGAGCAGCGCGCGGCCGTGGGTCTCCAGCAACCGCGCCACCGGACCACTGCGCGCGGCGCCGGTCAGGGCATCGAGGGCGACCGCGACCTCCCCGTGGGCCAGCAGCTGCTCCGTCACCTCGGTGACGAGGTCGCTGTCGCGGTCCAGCTCGGGCAGCAGGTGGTCGGCGACCAACCGGTCGACCGCGGGAGGGAGCTCGACGGTGGCAGGATCCTCCGGTCGTGGCCGGGCGAGTCCCCGACGCAGGAGCACCTCGAGCCGGTCGTCCTCCTCGGCGGGCCGACCGCCACCGAGCCGCGCCAACCGCTCCGCTGAGGCGCCCTGCAGCAGATAGACCCGGGCCAGCAGCTCCTGCACCCCACGATCCTGGTCGCTGGCGACGACCCGCCGCAGGTAACGGCCCACGGCGCCGGTCGTGCCGATGACCCGCTCGACGGCAGCCGAGCGGTCCGGCTCCGCCACGTCGCGCAACGCCTCGACCGCGAGCCGGACACCGACGGGCCAGCCGCCGGTGGCGTCGGCGATCCGCGCCGCGAGGGCGCGGTCCGGTGACAGCTCCTGGCCCACGATGTCGGCCACCACGTGCAGGTCCAGCGCCAGATCCCGCGCATCCACCTCGGCGACCATGCCCAGGCCTCGGGCGCGGTCATCGACCAGGCCGAGGTCGCGGTTCGCGCTCACCACCAGCTGGCGATCCTCCGGCAGGGCGGTGATGAGGTCGCGCACCACGTCGAGGCTGTCGCAGCCGAGCAGCAGGTGGGCGTCGTCCAGGATCAGCCGCCGGACGTCCGGATCGGACCACGTCCCGGTGAGCTCGGGGCCGAGCCGCTCCGGGTCCCGGTCAGCCTCGGCGATGGTGTACCAGCGGGTCCGGTCGTCGAGGAGAACGTCGCGGAGCAGGGTGGTCTTCCCCCAGCCGGGCCCGGCGGTGACCGTGACGAGCCGACGGTCGACCAACAGCTCGCGACGTCCGGCCAGCGCAGGAGGAGCCCAGACCGCCGCAGGAGAGGGCGGCGGTCCCCATCCGCTGGACCGCGTCGCGATCGTCGCCTCCGTTCGTCGCAGCTGCTCCCGACCGAAGCGTAACGCTGCGTGGCGGCCTTGGTCGGACCCGGCCGGCGACGGGCCGGGTCCGGGGCTGCGGGCGACGCGCTGTGACACGACCGTGAGGTGGCTGAAAGGTCGGCTCGCATGCTGCGGGACGCAACGTCGGCGGCGGTCCGAGCGTCCTCACCGGCCTCGGCCGCCCACCGCACCGACCGAGGACGGGGGAACCGTGGAGCTGATGCACGCATCGCTGACCGCCGATGGTCGTGGCCTGGTCGACCGGGCCGAGCGCACCGTGGGCCGGGAACGCCTCCTGCAGCGGGTCGAACGGGAGCTCGTCGGTGCCCGCTCGGTCAGCCTGCGGGGTGGCCCGGGGGTGGGCAAGACCCGCGTCCTGGATGAGCTGCGCCGCCGACATGTCGGTCCGGTCCATGCCGTCACCTCACGCTCTGCCGATGCGTTGGCCGACATCGCCGACGAGGTGATGGTGCCGCCTGCCGGAGACCAGGCCGTCCTCGTCCTGGTCGACGACGCGGAGCTGCTGCCACGTCTCGACATCGCGCGGCTCCACGCCTGGCAGCAGCGGCCCTGGTGCCGTCTCGCCACCGCCGTCGCGACCGACGGTGCCGAGGCGTCACCGGCCGGTGCGTGGTGGCGGGGCGAACGCTGGCGGTGCCTGGACGTGGCACCCCTGTCGCGTACCGCGACCGGCGAACTCCTGGCGCAGGTGTTGGGTGGCCCGGCGGAGCCCCGGCTGGTGCACGAGGTGTGGCGCCTGTCGGGGGGCAACCCCGTCGCGGTCGGGGAGCTGGTCATCGATGCGCGCGAGACCGGTTGCATCGCACCGGGAGCCGACAGCTGGCGCCTGGTGGCGCCCCTGTCGCTGCGCCGCCTCACCAGCCTCCTCGGGGGGCGGCTGGAGGGGCTGAGTGCGGTCGCCCTGCACGATCTGCGGGTCCTGGCGGTGGCCTCTCCGCTGCCGATCCGGGCGGCGTCGTCCCTGGTCCATCCCCAGGGTGTCAGGGAGCTGGAGGCCCGGGGGCTGGTGCGCTTCCGATCCGGCGCGGGCGGCCGGAGCCTCGCCATCGTCGACGCCGTGCACGGTGAGGTGGTCCGTGCTGGCCTCCTCGGTGAGTCCCGCGTCCGGTTGCTCGGCGAGGTGGCCGCGGTGTTCGAGCGCCTCGAGCTCACCGACCGCCGGCGGATCGACCTCGCCCAGTGGCGGCTCGAGCTCGGAGGCTGGTCGCCTCAGCGGTTGCATGAGGCTGCCGTCCTGGCCCGGGTCCACGGTGAGGTGGCCCTCGCTCACGATCTCGCGTCGGCTGCGGTCGCACTCGGCGCCGGGGCTGCCGCGGGCCGGTTGGCATCGCTGGGCGCGATCGAGCGGTGCGCCGGCGCGCCGGTCGAGCCCCGGTCCGGAGGGTCCACCACGGGGCGCGGCACCGAGGTGGCAGCGACCGAGGTGGCAGCGACCGAGGCGGCAGCGACCGAGGCGGCCGACGCTGCCGCGGCCGACGCCGACGCGCTGTTGGCGACGGCCCATGCCCGAGCCATCGGCGGTGGGAGGTGGGCAGCGGCGAGCGCGGACCTGCTGGCAGCCTCGCCGCGGGTCGCGGCCGATCGCCACGACGAGGTGGTGGCCTACGCCGCGCTCCTGTCCGCTCTCGGTGGGCAGATGGCCACGGCGCAGCGCACGTTGGCCGCCCTCGGCGACCTCGCCGCTCCCACGGCCGTCGGTGGGACGGCGGTGACGGACCCCGGGCCCGTGCTCGCCGCAGTGACCGACGCGGTCGTCGCGGCCGCCCGCGGCGAGCACGAGCGGGTCCTGGACGCCGTCGATCGGACCTCGGCGGCCTGGTCGCAGGGTGGTCCGGTGCTGCTGCCGATCGCCGAGCAGGTGCTCGCTGGTCTCGCGCTGCTGTCCGATGTCGAGCGTCCGCTGGGGGATCGCATCCTCGAGGCGGATGACGAGGTCGATCGCAGCCTGCGGCGGTTCGGAGCGGATACCGGCTGGTGGTACGCCGTCGACGCCTGGCTGCGGTGGCGGGCCGGTGACCTGGCCGGCGCCCGTCACCGCCTGGTGGCAGGGGTCATGGCCTGCCGGTCGGCGGATCCTCTCCGTCTGCGGGCCCGGCTGGTGGCCGACCTCGCGGTGCTCGCGGCGCTGACGGGCTCGGCGGTGGAGGCGGAGTGGCGCTTGGGCCAGGTCGGCGCCGACCGAGACGAGCACCCGGGGGTCGGCGAGCGCTGCCGGTTGGCGGAACTGCTGATCGGCGTCGTGCGGCACGATGTCGCGGACCTCGGTCCGGGCCTGCTGGCGCTCGGTCGGTCCGCCGCCGCCGCGGGGCGGCCCCTGGACGCGGCCAGGTTCCTCCACCTCATCGCCCGTCTCGAAGCCTCAGCCGAGGACGCTGCCAGCGCAGCGGCCCTCGTGCTGGAGCAGGCCGGCTCGCACCCCGACGGCGCCGCTGTCGCCCGGCACCTGGCGGCCTGGGCTGCCGGTGACACCGCGGAGTTGGAGGCCGTCGCCCGGGCCTTCGCCCTCGACGGCCAGCGGCTGCTCGGGGCCGAAGCCGCCGCGCAGGCCGGTCGGTGCGGTGCGGGGGAGCGGGCGAGCGCCCTGGCCGGGGCGTTGCTGGCGGGCTGCTCGGATGCGAGCACCCCGGCGATGCTCGACGTCGAGGCGGTGGTGCTGAGCCCGCGCCGACGGGATGCCGCGGCGCTGGCCATGACCGGTGCTGACGGCCGCTCCGTCGCGGCCCGACTTGGGGTGTCGGTGCGCACCGTCGAGAACCACCTTGCCAGGGTGTACCGCGCGGTCGGGGTTGCTGGTCGACAGGAGCTCGCCGCCCTGTTCGATCCGGCTGTGGCGCCCTTCGCGGTGACCGATGGAGGTTGCGGCTGACCGACGGACGCGGGGACCACTGTGACCGCGTGTGAGATGGGGATGGACGACGGACGCCCGGCGCGCCGGATGGTGCGCCGGGCGTCGGCCGTGGGGGAGCTGCCTCAGCGGTCCTGGGGATCGCCGCCCGGGAGGCCGGGACCGGCGTGGCCAACCCGACGGCTCACTCGGTGGTGGGTTGGACCAGCATGATGGACAGCAGCCCCTCGGTCTCGTCCTCGTCCATCATCAAGGTGACGGTGAGGGTGGAGGCGGGTTCGCCCTCGGTGGTCGCCAGGACCGCACCCATCACGCCCGCCAGCATCGTCTGACGCTGGACCTCGTCCCAGGAGCCGGCGTCCATCCCAGCCTCGATGCTGTCCATCAGCGCCGCCCAGTCCCCCTCGATGGGGCCCTGCACCATCAGGCCACGGGTCCCGTCCTCGGTGAGATCGGTCACCGTCTGCGGGCGGAAGGACGCCGGCGGTGTGAACACCGCTGCGAGCTCCGCGGGCAGCTGGTCGATCTCGCCGGTGGTGACCGAGCCCTCCTCGGTGGTGATGGTGCTCCTGCCGGTCCCCTCGTCGACCTCCACCTCGAACACCTCGCCGTCCTCGCCACGGATCGCGAAGGAGCCACTGTCACGGTCGATCTCGACGCCGTCGACGCCGTCGATCCGTGACAGACCCCGCTCCACGACGCTGTCGACCGAGCAGCCGCTGAGGAGGAGGGCACCGAGGCTGAGCGTCGCCAGGGCACGGACGGGGCGCTGCCATCGTTGCGGGGCCATGCTGGTTCCTCCGGCTGCGGGACCGGCGCGCGTCGTCGGTCCGTCCTGGGTGCAGTATCCCAAGGGCAGCTGGCCCCCGGGAGGCGGGACCACCCACCGCATCGGCTGCTCCACGGGCCGTGCAGCGCGGGAGGTCACCCCCGGTGTGCGGTGCCGGGCGACTGACTAGGGTCGGGCGTCCTCGGGACCGGGAGGGCACCAGGTGGACGCGACCACGACCCCCGATCGGCCGGCGAGCTCCCGGCGCAGCCGGCGCTGGCTGCTGGTCGTCCTGGCGGCCCTGCTCGCGATGATCGGCGCAGCCTGGGCGCAGGGCGACCCGATCGACCCGGTCCCCCACTTCGCCGAGCGGGAGGTGTCGATCATCGCCCACGCGGGCGCCCAGGGGCACGCCCCGCCCAACACCATCGAGGCCTTCGACGCGGCGCTGGAGCTCGGTGCCGACACCCTCGAGATGGACCTGCAGGTCACCGCCGACGGCGAGGTGGCGACGATCCACGACGGCACCGTCGACCGCACCACCGACGGGGAGGGGCCGGTCAACGAGTTCACCCTGGCGGAGCTGCAGTCCCTGGACGCCGGTGCCACCTGGACCGCAGAGGACGGCAGCACACCCTTCGCTGGTCGCGGGGTCCGTCACGCCTCGCTCCGGGAGGTCCTGGAGCGCTACCCCGATACCCACCTGGTGATCGAGCTCAAGACCGACGGCGGCGAGGCCATCATCCAGCCGGTGATCGACCTGGTGGCCGAGTACGGCCGTGACGACGGCAACCTGACGATCGCCTCGTTCAGCGAGGACTACCTGGCGCCGGTCCGGGCCCAGCTCCCCGACGTCCCCACCAACATGCCCGAGTCGGAGACCTACGACTTCTACGTCCGGCAGCTGCTCGGTACCCACCCGTGGTGGAGCCCACCGGGCCAGCTGTTCCAGGTGCCGGAGTGGTTCGACGACCGGCTGGTGGTCACGCCCCGGTTCACCCGGGCCGCCGAGCGGCTCGGGATCGAGGTCCAGGTGTGGACGGTCAACGACCCGGAGCAGATGCACCGGCTCCTGGACGCCGGGGCCCACGCCATCCTCACCGACTACCCCGACCGGGTCGTCGACGTGCTCGAGGAGCGGGCGGCGGCCCGCTACGGCATCGTGCGCGGCCCCGACCCCACCCGCTACGACCGGCAGCTCGACCGGGCCGAGCGCCTGCAGGACACCGCCGCCTGGCTCACGCCGGTGTGGGCGGTGATCACCTTCCTCGGTGACGAGGAGTTCTACCTCCTGCTCCTGCCCCTGACCTACTGGGCGCTCAGCCGGAGGATCGGCCTGCGGTTGGGGGTGATGCTGCTGGTGAGCGCCAGCCTCAACGGTGTCCTCAAGCTGGCCTTCACCACGCCCCGTCCGTCCTTCCTGCGGCCGGAGCTCGCCGCCGTGAGCGAGACCAGCTTCGGGCTGCCCTCGGGGCACGCCCAGAACGCGACCGCCGTCTGGGGGGTGCTCGCGGCCAGCCTGCGATCCCGACCCGCCCGGGTCGCGCTGGTCCTGCTGATCGCCGCGATCGCCTGGTCCCGCATCCACCTCGGCGTCCACTTCCTCGAGGACATGGTCGTCGGGGTGTCGGTCGGGCTGGTGCTGCTGGCGCTGTTCCTGCTGCTCGAGCCCCGGGTGGTGCGGTGGTGGCAGCGCGTCGGGACCATGGAGCGCGTGCTCGCCTCGCTGGTGGCCGGCCTGGTCTGGATCGCCCCCGCAACGCTGCTGGCGGGGCGGCTGATCGGGGTCTCGTTCCCATGGCCCGGGGTCGAGGACGCGCCTGCGCTGACCGGCGCCAGCGGCGTGGTGACCGCTGCGGCGACCCTCTCGGGCTTCGGGATCGGGGTGGCCTGGCTGCAGGTCCGGGGTGGGTTCGACCACCGTGGCCCGGTGGCCCGTCGCGTCGGCCGGGTCCTGGTCGGGCTGGTGGGGGTGGCGGTGCTCTACCTCGGTCTCTCCGCCCTGTTCCCGAGCGGTGAGGGGCCGCTGGAGCTCACCCTGCGGGCCCTGCGCTACGGACTGATCGGTGTCTGGGTCGGCGGGGTCGGCCCCTGGGTGTTCGTGCGGCTCGGGCTGGCCGACCGCGAGGTGGTGGCGGCGGACCCGGAGCACGCCGCCGCCACGGCGACCGCGGCCGACACCCCCGGGGTCAATGGGCGCGGGGGTCGCACCGGTCCCGACGGTCCGGGGGGTCCCCAGGGTCCCGACGGTCCCGACGGGGGTACCGTCGAGCCCCGACCGTGAGCAGGAGCCCCGCGTGGCGCGAACCCGCCTGAGCGAGCCCGACGCCGTCGTCGTCGGCTCCGGTCCGAACGGGCTCGCGGCGGCCATCACCCTGGCCCGCGAGGGGTTCAAGGTCGTCGTCCTCGAGGCCGCCGACGAGCCCGGCGGGGGCCTCAGGACCTACGACGACCCCGAGGTGCCGGGGCTCCGCCACGACCACTGTGCCGCGGTGCTGCCCTTCGCGGTGGCCTCGCCGTTCCTGCGGACCCTGCCGCTGACCGAGTACGGCCTGCGGTGGTGTCACGCCGAGGTCGACTGCGCCCACCCGCTGGATGACGGCACCGCGGTCGCCGCCTACCGCGACCTCGACCGCACCGTCGCCGAACTCGGAGCCGACGGCCCGGCCTGGGACCGGCTGGTGGGGGAGGCCGCGCGGCGCTTCGACGCGCTCGCCGACGACGTCCTCGGACCGATCCTCAGGATCCCGCGGCACCCGCTGTCCACCGCCCGTGCCGGACTGCCGGCGCTGGTGCCGGCCACCGTGACGGCCCGCACCTTCCCGACCGAGCGCGGCGCGGCGCTGTTCGGCGGCATGGCGGCCCACGCGATCAACCGTCTCGACCTGCCGGTCACCGGTGCGGTGGGGGTGCTGCTCGGTGCGGCCGGGCACCGGTACGGCTGGCCCGTCGCCGCCGGCGGGGCCGAGTCGGTGTGGCGGGCGATGGTCGCCCTGCTGGAGGACCTGGGCGGCGAGGTGGTCACCGGCACCCATGTGCGCGCCGTCCGCGAGCTCCCGCGGGCGCGGGTCGCGCTGTTCGACACCACGCCGACGGGTCTGGCCCACATCCTCGGCGGCCACCTGCCGGAGCGGGCGCGGCGCCGCGCGGAGCGGTGGCGCTACGGCCCCGCGGCCTACAAGGTGGACCTGGCCGTCCGGGGCGCGGTGCCCTGGACCGCACCCGAGGCGGGCCGTGCCGGCACCCTCCACCTCGTCGGCTCCTTCGATGAACTGGTCGCGGCCGAGGCGGCAGTGGTCGCCGGTGAGCTGCCGGAGCGGCCCTTCACCCTGGTCGCCCAACCCCATGTCGCCGATCCCTCCCGGCAGGTCGACGGGATCACGCCCCTGTGGGCCTACGCCCACGTCCCCCACGGGTGCCCCGACGACGTGGCGCCGCTGATCGAGGCCCAGATCGAGCGGTTCGCCCCCGGGTTCGCCGAGCGCGTCGTCGCCCGCCACGTGACCACCCCCGCCGACTTCGAGGCAGCGAACCCCAACCTGCACGGCGGCGACATCGGTGGTGGCGCGAACCTGCCCAGCCAGCTGCTCGGCCGGCCGCGGTGGTCCACCGACCCCTACGCGACGGGGGTGCCGGGGGTGTACCTCTGCTCCTCGTCGACCCCACCGGGCGGCGGGGTCCACGGCATGGCCGGCTACCACGCCGCCCGCTCCGCGCTGCGGGTGCTGACGGCCTGACAGGCGGCTCACGGGCGCCTGACGGGCGCCTGACGGGCGCCTGACGGGCGCTTGGTGAGCCGCGGTCGGTCACCCTCGGCGGGCGCCTCACGACCCGCGGTCGGTCACCCGGGACGGGCGCGGCTGCGAACCTGCGACATGAGCGTCCACGACCACCGGATCTGTGCGAGCTGCGGGCGTGCCTTCGCCTGGCGTAAGGCGTGGGCCCGGGACTGGGAGCAGGTGCGCTACTGCTCCGAGGGGTGCCGCCGCCGGAAGGTGCGTCCGGTCGACCGCGCGCTGGAGGCCGCGATCCTCGAGCTGCTCGAGGCGC
>SLQK01000245.1 GCA_007131525.1 Nitriliruptoraceae bacterium
CCTCCTGGTCCACCCGGCCCGGGCAGCGACGACGCACCGCCACGCTCGAGGACACCGTGACCGACCCCGACGACGCAGCCGCGACGCCGGGCGCCGGCGGTGGCGGCGGCGGTGGCGACCCGGTCGACCCGCACCAGACGGGCGGCTGGGCGCTGATCGACGTCACACAGCTCCGCTTCGATCGGGACGGGCTGGTGCCGGTGGTCGTCCAGCAGCACGACACCGGGGAGGTCCTGATGGTCGCCTGGGCCGACGCACCGGCGATCGAGCGCACCCTGACCCTCGGCGAGTCGGTGTTCTACAGCCGCTCCCGCGGGCAGCAGTGGCACAAGGGCGCGACCTCGGGGAACACCCAGCGGGTGCTCGACGTCCGCGTCGACTGCGACGCCGACGTGCTGCTCTACCTCGTCGACCAGGGCGCCGACGGGGTCGCCTGCCACACCGGCGAACGCAGCTGCTTCCACCGCCGCCTCACCCCACCACCCGACCCCGGAGCCGCACCGGCGAAGGAGCCCACGCCGTGACCGGACCGGACCGCGACACCTTCATCCGCCTGGCGACCGAGCACGGCGTCGTCCCGGTGTGGCGCGAGGTCCTCGCCGACCTCGAGACCCCGCTGTCGGTCTACGCGAAGCTCTCCGGGGACGGCCCCAGCTTCCTGCTGGAGTCCGCCGAGCACGGCGAACGGTGGGGCCGCTACTCCTTCGTCGGCTTCGACCCCTTCCTGACCCTGGTCGGCCGCCGCGGGGAGGTGGCCTGGATCGGGACCCCGCCCGTGGAGGTGGAGGGCGCGACCGGGCCCTTGGACGCGCTGGCGCGGGCGACCGATGCCTTCCGCGCGCCGACGCTGCTGGAGCTGCCGCTGCACGGTGGCGCCGTCGGCTACCTCGGCTACGACGTGATCCGGGAGGTCGAGGACATCCCCGACACCGGGACGGACGACCTCGGCCTCCCGGACGTCCAGCTGCTGTTCCCGCGGCACGTGGTCGCACTCGACCACCTGCGCCAGGTGCTGACCGTGGTCACCAACGTGGTGGTCTCCGACACCTCGGACCCCACGGAGCTCGGCGCCCGCTACGACGCCGCGGTCGCGGCCTGCGACACGGTGATCGACCGGCTGGCGACCGCCCGGATGCCGCTGCCGCCGGTGGCCCCGCCCGAGCGCGGGTCGATGGACCCGGCACCGTCCAACCTCGCACCGGGGGAGTACCAGGCGATGGTGGAGCGGGTGAAGGAGCACATCCGCGCCGGCGACACCTTCCAGACCGTGATCAGCCAGCGCTTCGCCCTGGACACCGAGGTGACCGCCTTCGAGCTGTACCGGGTGCTCCGGGTCATCAACCCCTCCCCGTACCTCTACCTGCTGGACACCGGCGATGCCCAGATCGTGGGCTCCTCGCCCGAGGCGCTGGTCCAGGTCCAGGGCCGTCGGGTCGAGACCTGGCCGATCGCCGGCACCCGCCCCCGTGGGGCGACACCCGAGGAGGATCGGCGCTACGAGCAGGAGCTGGTGGCCGACGCCAAGGAACGCGCCGAGCACGTGATGCTCGTCGACCTCGCGCGCAACGACCTCGGCCGGGTCTGCGACGTCGGCAGCGTCCAGGTGGATGGGATGCTGCACGTCGAGCGCTACAGCCACGTCATGCACCTCGTCAGCTCGGTGACGGGCACGGTGCGCGACGGGCTCGGGCCGGTCGACGTGCTGCGGGCGGTGTTCCCGGCGGGCACGGTCTCCGGCGCGCCGAAGGTGCGGGCGATGGAGATCATCGACGACCTCGAGCCGACCCGCCGGGGCCCCTACGCCGGTGCGGTCGGCTACGTGGACTTCGCCGGCAACCTCGACACCTGCATCACGATCCGCACGGTGGTGCTGAAGGATGGCACGGCCTACGTCCAGGCCGGCGCCGGCATCGTCGCCGACTCCAAACCCGACGCCGAGGAGGAGGAGACCCGCAACAAGGCCGGCGCCGTCCTCGCTGCGATCAGGGCCGCTGCGGCGCTTCGGACCTGACGAGCCGTCGGCGGAGCACCGTGCTGCAGCATGGTGGTCCGGCGACCGCGGTCACCTCGTACCATCATCCCGTCCCGACCGCACCGGGAGCGAGTGGAGCCCGAGCTGAGCACCTACCTCGACGAGCTGCTCGACAGCGCACGCGCGCGGGTCGCCGCTGCCGCGAGCCGCGAGCCGCTCTCGGCCCTGCGCTCGCGCGCCATGGAGATGGCACCAGGCCCGTCGTTCCACGACGCCCTGGCCCGGCCCGGCGTGTCGGTGATCGCGGAGATCAAGCGCGCCTCGCCGTCCAAGGGGCCGATCGCCCCGGGGCTGGACGCCATCGCCCAGGCCCGGGCCTACCAGCGCGGTGGCGCAGCTGCGGTGTCGGTCCTGACCGAGCCCACCCGCTTCGCCGGCAGCCTCGACGATCTCGCGGCCGTGGCCGCCACCGGCGTTCCCGCCCTGCGCAAGGACTTCCTGGTCCATCCCTACCAGGTCTGGGAGGCCCGGGCTGCGCGGGCGGCGGCGGTCCTGCTGATCGTGGCGGCGCTGGAGGACCGCCAGCTCGCGCTGCTCCACGAGGAGGCGCTCACCGCCGGGCTCGACGTGCTCGTCGAGGTGCACGACGACGCCGAGGTGGCCCGCGCCAGCCGCCTCGGTGCGCGGATCATCGGCGTCAACGCCCGCGACCTGCGCACCTTCGAGCTGGACCGGCAGGCCTTCGCGCGGCTGCGTCCGGGCCTGCCACCGGGCACGCTCGCCGTCGCCGAGTCGGGGATCAGCACGCCCGAGGAGGTCCAGGCGGCCGCCGCAGCCGGCGCGGACGCCGTGCTGGTGGGTGAGAGCCTCGTGCGGGCGGCCGACCCGGCCGCGGCGGTGCGGGCCCTGGTGGCCGCCGGCGCGCCGGCCGCGACCGCTGCCAACGACCACGACGACGGCGCCGACGGACCCGCATCGGCATCACCAACCCCGCCGTCCGAGCACCTCGACCGACCAGGGAGCACCACGTGAGCATCACGACGCCCGCCGAGGAGGCGATCGCGACCCGCGAAGGCTACTTCGGTGCCTTCGGCGGCCAGTACGTGCCCGAGGCCCTGTCCGGAGCCCTGACCCAGCTCGTCGACGCCTGGCACGACGCCGAGCGCGACCCGGCCTTCGCCGCCGAGCTCGACGAGCTCCGCCGCAGCTACGGCGGCCGCCCGACCCCCCTGTACCGCGCCGGACGGCTGTCGGAGGAGGCCGGGGTCGAGGTCTGGCTCAAGCGGGAGGACCTCGCCCACACCGGCAGCCACAAGCTCAACAACGTCGTCGGGCAGGCCCTGCTGACCCGGCGCATGGGCAAGCCGCGGGTGATCGCGGAGACCGGCGCCGGCCAGCACGGGGTGGCCACCGCCACCGCCGCGGCCCTGTTCGGGCTCGAGTGCACGGTCTACATGGGCGCCGAGGACTGCCGTCGCCAGCGGCTCAACGTCGTGCGCATGCAGCTGCTCGGCGCCGAGGTCGTGCCCGTCGAGTCGGGGACCCGCACGCTCAAGGACGCGATCAACGAGGCGATGCGGGACTGGGTGACCAACGTCGACTCGACCCACTACCTGATCGGCTCGGCCATGGGGCCCCACCCCTTCCCCACGATCGTGCGGGAGCTGCAGAAGGTGATCTCGGTGGAGGCGAAGGAGCAGTTCGCCCACCAGGCCGGCGGGGTGCCGGACGCCGTCATCGCCTGCGTCGGCGGTGGGTCCAACGCGATCGGTTCCTTCGCCGAGTGGATCGCGGTGGAGGGCGTGCAGCTGATCGGCATCGAGGCCGCGGGGGAGGGCGTCGGGTCGGGACGCTCGGCAGCCACCATCTCCGAGGGTCGGGCGGCGATCCTGCACGGCTCACGCTCGATCGCGCTGGTCGACGAGGACGGGCAGGTCCGCCCGGCCCACTCCGTGTCGGCGGGGCTGGACTACCCGGGGGTGGGCCCCGAGCACGCCCACCTCGCCACGACCGGACGGGGCACCTACCTGTCGGCCACCGACGACGACGCGCTGCTCGGGTTCCGCCGAACCTGCGAGCTCGAGGGCATCATCCCGGCCCTGGAACCGGCGCACGCGGTCGGCTGGCTGCTGCGGCACGGCCACGACCACCTCGGCGACGGCGCCCGGGTGATCCTGACGATGTCGGGCCGTGGCGACAAGGACGTCGACGAGGTCGTCGAGGTCGCCGGGTGGGACGTCGGCGTCGCGCGCGCCTTCGGTGCCGAGCGACCCGACGCGACCGGCCACGACCGGTCCGAGCCGTGAGCGCCACCGACCAGACCGCCCGAGCTGCGACGGCCGGCGCCGAGCGCATCGCCGCCGCCTTCGCCCGCGCGGAGGCTGAGGACCGCGCGGCCCTGGTGGTGTACCTGACCGCGGCCTACCCCGACGTCGCCACCTCCCGGGCCTGCTACGAGGCTGCGGTGGCGGCCGGGGCGGACATCCTGGAGATCGGGATCCCCTTCTCCG
>SLQK01000317.1 GCA_007131525.1 Nitriliruptoraceae bacterium
ATCTGGACCATCCGGAGGAACCGGTCGGGGTGGGCGGCGGCGGACCGCAGCGCCAGGTGCCCGCCGAAGGACGAGGCGACGACGTGGGCCCGACCGATGCCGAGGCCGTCGAGCAGTTCGGATACGAACCGGGCGCCGATCCGGTGCAGGTTGGACGCGGTGATCGGGTACGGCGCCGACAGGCCCGTCCCGGGCCGGTCCACCAGCAGGCAGCGCAGGCCATCGAGGTGGGTGACGAGCGGTACCCACGTCGAACCGGCGTTCGGCCCCCCGTGGAGGAACAGCGCCGGCTGCCCCTCCCCCACCTCCTGCACCCGGACGCTGGTGCCCGTCGCGGGCAGCCGGACGTGGTGCTCCTCGCTCGGCTCGCACCCGAACGCGGACCAAAAGGCGGCTTCGGCGGCGCGGTAGGCGGCGACGTCAACGGACATCGAGCACCCCCTCCATGGACTCGTGGCCCGGCACGTCGCACCAGAAGCGGTAGGTCCCGGGGGCGAGGTCGACCGGCACTCGGACCGCGCTGCTCGCCGCCAGCACCTCGCGGATCCCGGTGCCGTCGATGAGGAGGGTGTGATGGAACGGGTCCTGGTTGTCGACCCACAGCACCCCTTCACCAGCGGGGAGCTCGACCAGCTCGGGGAACCTCGAGCGCTCGGAGACGATCGGCACATCACCGTCCTGGCGGGCCTCGGTGTCGACGCTCGCCGCGGCCACCAGCGAGACGACGGTCGCCACGACGCCCAGCGCGACCGCGCCGCCGGCCGTCCGTCGCCGGGCCCGGTCGGGCGCCGAGCGCCAGCGCAGCACGACCCCAACGACGACGGTGCCGAGCGCGATGAGCAGGAACACCTCGGCGAGGAAGCTCACGGGCGACTCCGGATGACGGAGGTTGGCCATCACGAAGGGGACGCTGCCACCGAGGTAGAGGACGGCGACGCCAGCGTCGAGCAGCAGCAGCCACCGCGGGCGCCGCCGCAGCGTCGCGAGCCCGAGCGTCGTGGTGAGCAACCCGAAGATCGCGAGCGGGGGGATGACGTGGCCAGCCAGCAGCTGGTACGAGACGAGCAGCGCTGCGGTGAGCAGCAGCGCGCCCGCGACCAGCGGATCGCCGGTGGGCGTCCGGGCGGGCGCGCCGGTGCCATGGGGTGCGGACGGTCGGGTGGGTACGGCGGTCGCGGTGGCCGGTTCCTCGGTGAGGCTCATCTGGGGCGCTCCGGTCGGTCGGCGTCGCGGTGGCGACGGCGTCGGGGGAGGTCAGCTCCCGGCCCCGTGCGGTGGGGCCGTCGACGACGCTACGGAGACCGACCAGCGCCACCCACGGGGCTGGCCGTCGACCTCGTTGTGGCTGGCCCTACCGCCGGGCTCCGGTCAGACCCCTCGCCGTGCGCGCCTGGTTCGTGCAAGATGCCGAGGTGGAGAGCGGGACGAGGTCGAGGGCGCGGGAGGTCCGTCGCGGCCTGCCGGCGGTCGCCCTCGTCGTGGGGATCGGAGCGATCGTCGCGGTGACCCCGGTCGTCCTGACCGGCGGGCGGGCCACCAAGGAGCTGCCCTGGATCGCCGGGACCTCGGTCTTCGTGGCGGCCGCAGCGATGGTCTACCGCCGACGGCCTGATGCCCCCGTCGCCCGGTGGTTCGCGATCTCGGCCGGCCTGGTCGGCATCGTGCAGGCGCTGGACGGGGTCCTGCTGCGGGCGGCCGCCGCTCTGCCCGCCGGGCGGCTCGCCTGGCTGGCGCTCGCCTACCAGCTGGCGAGCGTCGCGGGCGGCATCGCGCTGACGCACCTGCTGGGGCTGTTCCCCGACGGACGGCTGGAGCGGCCCTTCGAGCGTCGGCTCCTCCGCGGCCTGTGGTGGCTCGTCCCCCTGCCGTTCGTCGGGGTCGTCACCACCACCTCGCTGGTGCTACCCGGCTACCACCAGGCGGGCACGGTCGACAACCCGTACCAGCTGGCACCGCTCGCCTGGGCCGGACCGCTGGTCGGTGGGCTGCTGTCGGTGCTGCAGGGGGTGTTCGTCCTGGGCGTGGTGCTGCTCGTCCCCCGGTACCGGCGGGCCGACCGGGAGCGGCGCCGACGGATCCGATGGCTCCTGGTGCCGACCGTGTTCGCGGCCGGCGTCGCCGTCATCGACCTCGTCGCCTGGCGCCTGTTCCCCGACGGCGCGCCCAGCGCCGCAGCGGAGCTCGCGCTCACCACGCTGTGGATCGTCGCGATCGCCTCCCTGCCGCTGGCCATCGCGGTCGGGGTGCTGCGGCCGGATCTGCTCGACGTCGACCGGCTGATCCGCCGGTCCCTGGTGTACGCGGCCCTGTGGGCGACCATCGCGATCGTGTACGTGGCCGCAGCGGCGGGGCTCGGGCTGGCCGCCAGCCAGCGGCTCCCGCTCGGCCTCGCGATCGCGTTGACGGTCGGGGCCACCCTGCTGTTCCAGCCGGCACGGGCGCGGCTCGAGCGCGCCGCCGACCGCTGGGTGTTCGGGACCCGGACCGATCCCGCGCAGCTGGTGAGCCGGCTCGGGGCGACGCTGGAGGGCACCGTCGAGCTCGAGAGCCTCCTGCCGCGGATGGCCGACACCCTGCAGGAAGGGCTCGGGGTGAGCTGGGCGCGGGTCCGCCTCGACACCCCACCGCAGGAGCCCACGAACGGCGCCAGGCCGGCGCTGACCGTCCCGATCGAGCTCGACGGCACCCGGCTCGGGGTGGTCGAGTGCGGGCCCAAGCAGCAGGGCACGTTGTCCGCGGATGACGCCGCGCTGGTGGCGACCTTCGCCCGGCAGGCGGCCCTCGCCGTCCGCAACGTGCGGCTGACGGCGGAGCTCGAGCGGTCGCGCGCACGGCTCGTGCGTGCCCAGGAGACCGAGCGCCGGCGGATCGAGCGCGATCTCCACGACGGGGTGCAGCAGGACCTGGTCGCGCTGCTCGGCCACAGCGCGCGGGTGCGGCGCGAGTTCGAGCGGGACCCGGCAGCCGGCACGGCCGCGCTGGACGAGCTCCAGACCGGGCTGCGGCACGTGCTCGGCGAGCTCCGGGAGCTCGCCCACGGCATCCATCCGAGCGTGCTGAGCGATCGGGGGCTGCTCGAGGCGGTCGAGTCGTTGGCGGCCCGCAGCGCCGTGCCGGTGGCGGTGCGGGCCGATCCGTCGCTCCGGGGTCTGCGGTTCGCCGAGGAGATCGAAGGTGCCGGCTACTTCACCGTCGCCGAGGCGCTCGCCAACGCGGGCAAGCACGCGGCGGCGTCCTCGATCGACGTGACGTTGGCGCACCGCGAGGACGGCCTCGCCATCACCGTCAGCGACGACGGGTGCGGGTTCGACCCCGCGGGCGCGGTCGGCGGCGGGCTCGTGAACCTGACCGAACGGGTGGCGGCGCTCGGCGGGCGGCTCGTGGTCGAGGCACGACCGGGGGCCGGGACGACGCTGTCCGCGCACCTGCGACTCGCCGATGGGTGACGACACGCGGCCGGCGGTCGTCGACCGGGATCCGGCGCCCGGTGCCCGGCTGCGCGTGGCGATCGCTGACGACCACTACCTGGTGCGCGAGGGCACCCGGCACGCGCTCGAGGACGGCGACCTCGAGGTGGTGGCCTCGGTCGGGACCGCCATCGAGCTGGAAGCCGCCGTCGCAGCGCTCGAACCCGACGCGGTCGTCACCGACATCCGGATGCCGCCGACCCACCGCACCGAAGGCATCGAGGCGGCCCTCAGGATCCGTGGGACCTACGCGAGGATCGGTGTCGTCGTGCTGTCGCAGTACGCGGAGGCCACCTACGCGGTGGAACTGCTCGGGGCGGGGACGGCGGGGCTCGCGTACCTGCTCAAGGACCGGGTCGGCGATCCGCGACAGCTCGTCCACGCGGTCCGTGAGGTCGCCCGGGGTGGGTCCGTGGTCGATCCGGACGTGGTGACGATGCTGGTGGCGGCCAACGTGCAGCGGCAGCGCTCGCCGGTGGCGCTGCTGACCGACCGTGAACGACAGGTGCTGGCCTGCATGGCGCAGGGCCGCACGAACGCGGCGATCGCGGAGGAGCTGGCGCTGTCGGAGTCGTCGATCGAGAAGCACGCGACCGCCATCTTCTCCAAGCTCGGCCTCCAGGACGAGCCGCAGACCCACCGGCGGGTCGCCGCTGTGCTCACCTACCTCCGCGACGCCGGCCGGGCGCACCCGCTGTGAGCAGCGCTACCGCCGCAAGCTCGGGTCAGCTGGCCGGAGCCGCGGCCGTGAGCTCGACGCGCCGCAGCAGCTGGGCGTTGAGGGCGACGACCACGGTGGAGGTCGACATGAGGATCGCTCCGACGGCGACGGGCAGGACGATCCCGATCGGTGCGAGGACCCCGGCGGCCAGGGGGAGCGCGACGATGTTGTAGCCCGCAGCCCACCACAGGTTCTGGAGCATCTTGCGGTAGGTCGCCCGGGAGAGGTGGCGGATCGCCACCACCCCTCGGGGGTCGTCCGAGGCGAGGATGATGCCCGCCGA
>SLQK01000009.1 GCA_007131525.1 Nitriliruptoraceae bacterium
TCGAGCGTGGGCCACGGCGCTACAGGCGACCGGCCTCGATGATGCGCTGCAGGAACCGGCGCGTCGAGGGGTGCTGCGGCTCGGAGAACAGCTGCTCCGGAGGAGCCTCCTCCAGGATCCGGCCCTCCTCGAGGAAGCAGACCCTGTCCGCCACGTCGCGGGCGAACCCCATCTCGTGGGTGACGATCATCATCGTCATGCCCTGCGTCTTGAGGTCCCGGATCACGTCCAGCACCCCACCGATCAGCTCCGGGTCGAGCGCGGCGGTCACCTCGTCGAGGAGCAGCACGTCGGGGTTGGTCGCGAGCGCCCGCACGATCGCGACCCGCTGTTGCTGTCCGCCGGACAGCTGCTCCGGGTACTTGTGGGCGAACTCCTCCATCCCGAGCAGCCCGAGCAGCTCGTGGGCCCGTGCCTCCGCCTCGCCTCTGCCCAAGCCGTGGACCTTGCGCGGGGCCAGGGTGACGTTGTCGATCACGCGCAGGTGCGGGAAGAGGTTGTAGGCCTGGAAGACGATCCCGATGCGCTTGCGCAGGCCCGTCTTGCCGAAGCTCGGATCGTCGATCGCGACCCCGTCGAGGCGGATCTGGCCGTGGTCGAAGGGCACCAGCTGGTTGATGCACCGCAGCAGGGTCGACTTTCCCGACCCCGAGGCACCGATGAGACACACGACCTCGTGCTCGTAGACATCGAGGAACACCTCATCGAGCACCAGCGTCTGCCCGTAGTACTTGGTGAGGTCGTCGATGGCGACGCGCGGCGTGCTCACAGCGTCCTCTGCAGACGGCGCTCCTGGTCGCGTCGGGTCACCCAGTCGGTGAAGCGCGCCATGGGGATCGTCGCGAGGAGGAACAGCCCCGTCGCCACG
The DNA here is from genome assembly GCA_007131525.1 of Nitriliruptoraceae bacterium. Taxonomy (GTDB): domain Bacteria; phylum Actinomycetota; class Nitriliruptoria; order Nitriliruptorales; family Nitriliruptoraceae; genus T1Sed10-7. Next base: position 869 of record SLQK01000009.1, read on the forward strand.
ATGTAGGACGAGAAGTTGAAGGTGCGCGCGGTGAAGATCTGGGCCTCGCGGACCGCCTCCCTGGCGCCGATCACCGACAGCAGCGCCACGTCCTTCTGCAGGGCGACAGCGAGGTTGAGCAGTGCCGGGATCACGTTGCGGACCGCCTGCGGCAGGATCGAGTACCGCAGGGTCTGCCACTGGGTCAGCCCCAAGGCCTTGGCCGCGGCGCGCTGACCGTCCGGGACCGCCTCGATACCGGAGCGGTACACCTCGGAGGTGTAGGCGGTGTAGCCGAGGATCAGTGCCACCGACCCCCAGAACAGCCGGCTGTCCGTGACACCGGGCAGGTTGAGCGCCGGCACACCGAGCCCGAGCAGGAGCACGAGCAGGATCGCCGGCAACCCACGCAGCAGATCGATGTACAGGATCGCGAACACGCGCAGCGGCGCTGCCCACGGACCCGTCAGTGATCGGAAGACGGCGACCACGATCCCGAGCACGGCGATCACGACCAGCGCGACGACCCACACCGCCATGTTGACGCCGAAGCCCCGCAGGACCATCGGGAAGGCGTCCCGCATGGCGTCGACGTTGAAGAACTGGCGCTGGATCAGCGGCCAGTTCTCCGCCGAGGTGATGACCCGCCAGACGAGGCCGAACACGACGACGGTGGAGACCACGCTGATCACCGCCGGGAGGTAGCGCTCCTTGGGTGTCAGCGTGGCCTTGACCGGGGGGCGGGGAGCGGCGCGCCGCGCCGGCTCAGAGGACGCGGCGCGCTCGGAACTCACCCGGTGATCTCCACCACGTCCGCGTCACCGATCAGGTACTCGGCGATCAGATCGTCGACCACCCCGCGTGCGATGACGGCCTCCAACCCCTGGTTGATGCAGTCGACCAGGGGGTTGCCCTGCTCGAACAGCAGGCCGTGGCCGGTGTCGTTGGGGTCAGGCGGCAGCGAGGCGACGATGCTGGCCTCGGGGATCTGCACCGCGGTGGCGAACAGCGCGGTCGGGAAGGCGACGACGGTGGCGTCGATGTTGCCACCGAGCAGCGCCTGGAAGGTCGTGGCCTGGTCATCGAACACCGCCACGTTGTCGGCCCCGATGATGTTCTCGATGTAGTCGAGGTCGGTGGTCCCGATCGTGGCGCCCCAGTTGGCGTCGACGAGCTCTTCGAGCGTGGTCGCACCGATCACCGGGGAGTCCGGGAGGGCGAGCAGCGCCTTGTCGGGCTGGTAGTACACCATGGAGAAGTCGACGATCTCCTGCCGCTCCTCCGTCACCGAGATCTGCTGGATCGCGAAGTCGTAGGGCTTGGACCCCGGAGCGATCGCTTCCTCGAAGGTCTGACCCACCCAGACAACGTCATCGGCGTCGAAGCCCAGCTCGGCAGCTAGCTCGTACACCATGCCGTTCTCGAAACCCTCGCCGCCGGCCGGGTCGTCGTTCAGCATCCACGGCGGGAAGACCGGGTCTCCCGTACCGACCGTCAGCTTGCCGGGCTCGAACAGGTTCAGCGTGTCGATCTCGCAGCCCGGGATGCCGGCTGCCTGCTCGTCGGCATCATCGGCCGCGTCGTCGTCGACGACGTCGTCCTCGACCTCCTCGTCCTCGGAGGCTTCGGTGTCGTCGACCTCGGGCTCATCTGCGTCCCCGTCACCGCATGCCACGGCGATCAGGGCGAGCGCGGCGACCGCCGCCACGCTGCGTCGGACGTTCCTGCGCACCATGGTGCGTCCTCCTGGTTCGTCCCGCCGGCGGCGGGAGCTCCACCTGCCGCGCCACCGCGCGGAGGGCGGGCACGGTAGCCGGGCCGCCGGGCATCCTGCCACCGCGGTAGTGGGAACGATGCAGCGCGGGCGGCAGCGGAACCGGCCGAGCCGCCCGCTGGTGGAGCGGGCGGCTCGGGCCGCGGGGCTGCTGGGCGTCGCTGCGGCACCCGCGGCACGTGTCAGTCACCGCGCACGAAGTAGCGCCACTGGCCGTCGTCGGAGATGCCGGTCCGCCAGTCGACGTAGCCGTCGCCCAGCGCTCGCGCCGCCGCGAGGTCGTCGACCCAGGTGACCTCGGACCATGCCAACTCGGTCGTGTCCTGCGGCTGCCCGGTGCTGACGCGCGGCCAGACGTGGATCGGTCCGTCGCCCCCCTCGACGACACCCGGTGTGGTCGCCAACACCTCGGCGAGCCGGAGGAACGGCTGCTCACCGGCTGCCTCGAGCGACCACCACAGGGCAAGCGCGTCCACCTCGCCGCCGAAGCCGGCGGTGAAGGCGTCGGATCCGCCGATGGCGGTCCGCAGGAACTGCTCGTCGCACCGCAGCGCCGCATCGATCAGGGTCTCCCGCAGGGCCGCGACCTCGTCGGGCAGGTCAGGTGCCGGGGCGGGGGTGACCTGGTGGCCGGTCGCCGAGCAGTCGTTGCCCGGAGCCCCGGTCAGGATCTGGCGCCGCTCCTTGACGGGGTCGACAGCGCCACCCTCGGCGTGCTCCTCCTCTGGCCGGCCGTCGGTGCCGGTGCTGGTGCCGGTCCCGACGTCACTGCCGGTGCCGGTCCCGACGTCACTGCCGGTGCCGGTCCCGACGTCGCTGCCGGTGCCGCTGCCGATCCCGTCCGGCGCGTCACCGCCGGCCCCGTCGCCGCAGGCCGCTGCGAGCAGCGCGAAGGGCAGCACGACGGCGACCAGCCAGGTCCTCGTGCGCGTGTGCGTGGTCATGGTTCGTCCTCCAGGGTGGCGGCTCCTGTGGCCGCCCTCATCCCTCCCGACGCACGGCGGGGGCTGGAGGTTGCCCGCGAGCTCAGCCCACGTCGGGGAGGCTCGCGGCGGCTTCCTGAGGCTGCATCCGCGCGGTGAAGTCCCAGCTGGTCAGGGTCAGCGACCCGATCCTGAGCGCCACCTCGTCGTCGGCGTGGGCCCGCAGCCTCTCGGCCAGGGGCTGGTTGACGGCATCGAGGTAGCGGTCGAGCAGGAGCTCGAGCGTGTCGGCCCCACGGTCCGGCACCACCTCGGCGCGCCCGGTGCCGCGGACGCCGCGGTAGGGCGGCAGATCGGGTGCCACCTCGATGCCCACGCGCGCGTCCGAGCGCACGTGTGCGACGACGTCGGCACCGCTGCGGGTGGCGCACCACAGGGCGTCACCGTCGAACCGGTACCACAGGGACACGACCAGCGGACCACGGGGCGCCAGGACCGACAGCCTGACCGGGATGCGGGCGCCCTCGAGCCAGCGGGTGACCTGGTTGGCGTCCCAGGGGCCGGACACGAGCTGCACGGCGTCGCTCCTTCGCAGGGGACTGCAGAGCGGGCGGGCACGGTGCTGGGTGCAAGGCAAGCACGGCCACGGTGAGGATGACACCCCCAGAGCGAGCGGTGGTGGGTACGACGCTGGGCGTGGCGATGCAGACTGCTCGGGACGGGATGCTGGAGGCTGCGTCGCAACGCTCGGATCGGGCCCTCGCTGCAACGGCGACCGCCCCGGCCGTGTGGCTCGGGGCGGGACCGGTGCTGTGACGCGAGCCGGGGGGGCGGGACCGGCGCTGTGACTCGAGCGCGGGTCGGCGCCGGCGCACA
>SLQK01000184.1 GCA_007131525.1 Nitriliruptoraceae bacterium
CACAGCCCCGCCGACCCCACCCGAGGGCCCCGGGTGACCCCGGCTACGCTGCGCCTGTGATCGAGGAGCTGCACATCCGCGGGCTCGGCGTCATCGAGGACGCCCACCTCGCCCTGGCCCCCGGCCTGACCGTGGTCACGGGGGAGACCGGCGCCGGCAAGACCATGCTGGTCACCGCCCTGCAGCTGCTGCTGGGCTCCCGGGCTGACACCTCGCTGGTCCGTGCCGGGGCTCCCGCCGCCAGCGTCGACGCCGTGGTCAACCCCCGCCCCCGCGAGGCCGACGAGCACCTCCCGCCGAGCGACGACCCGCTGATCGTGGCCCGCGAGGTCCCCGCCGACGGCCGGTCCCGCGCCCGCCTCGACGGGCGGCCGGTCCCCGTCGGCGCGCTGGCCGAGGTGCTGGGCGCCCACGTGGAGGTCCACGCCCAGCACGAGCACGTCCGGCTCGCCCGGGCGGAGGTCCAGCGCGACCTGCTCGACCGGTACGCCGGCGCCCCCCATGCCCGCGCCCTGGCCACCTACCGCGAGGCCCACACCCGGTGGCGCGCGCTGGCGGAGCGGGCCGAACGTCTGCAGGCCGACGCCCGCGAGCGCGCCCGGGAGCTCGACCGACTGCGCTTCGAGGTCGCCGAGATCGATGGCGCCGAGCTGGATCCGGTCGTCGACGCCGGGCTCGACGCCGCGATCGAACGGCTCGCCCACGCCGAGCAGCTGCAGCAGGCGGCGGTCACCGCCAGCGCGGCGCTGGGCTCGGAGGGCGCGGGTGAGCCGGCCGGCATCGCCGTGGCGGCGCTGCGTCGGCTCCGGGTCGACGACCCGGCCCTGCAGGCGCTGACCGACCGGGCCGTCGGGTTGGCCGAGGAGCTGACCGCGCTGGCCGTCGACGTCCGCGACTACGGCGAGTCGATCGAGGTCGACCCTGCCGCCCTGGCCGAGCTCCAGGAACGCCGGCAGCTGCTGTCGGGCCTGACCCGCAAGTACGGCGACGACATCGCCGCCGTGCTCGCCTACGCCGACGACGCCCGCCGGCGGCTGGCGGCGCTGGAGGCCGACGAGGTGGATGCGGGCCAGCTCGCCGGGCAGCTGGAGGAGGCCCGCGCCGCCGTGGATGCCGCGGCCGCCGCCGTCCACCGGGGTCGGGTCACCGCGGCCGAGCAGCTCGCCGCCGTCGTCGACGACCACCTCGCCGACCTGGGCATGCCCCACGCGCGCTGCACCGTGGCGGTGGAGGCCCTCACCGACGCGGCCCCCGCCGCCCACGGCACCGACCGGGTGACCTTCCTGCTCGCACCCAACCCGGGCGAGCCGCCGCTGGCGCTGGGCCAGGCCGCCTCGGGCGGCGAACGCTCCCGGGTCGCCCTGGCCATCGAGGTCGCGCTCGCGGACGTGGACGAGGCGTCGGTGCTGGTGTTCGACGAGGTCGACGCGGGGATCGGGGGCGCGACGGCGCTCAAGGTGGGGGAGAAGCTCGCCCGGTTGGCGGCCGGTGATCGAGGCCGGCAGGTGCTGTGTGTCACCCACCTCGCGCAGCTCGCCGCCTTCGCGGATGTGCACCACGTCGTCGAGAAGGGGCTGTCCGGAGGGCGCACGGTCACCACCGCCAGGCGCGTGGCGGAGGACCAGCGCGTCGGTGAGCTCGCCCGCATGCTCGGTGGCGATCCCGACGCCGATGCCGGGCGGGAGCACGCCCGGGAGCTGCTGGAGGGTGCCCGCATCCGCCGCGCCGGCTGAGGCCCACCGGCCCAGGGACGTTGGTCGCCACGGGATCGGCCGCTACGGTCGGACGGACCGCGCACGGCGGTCCGAGCAGCAGGCGAAGGAGCGTTCGTGTCGGTTGCAGGTGAGGTGCGCTACATCTTCGTCACCGGGGGCGTCTCCTCCGCTCTCGGCAAGGGCATCACCGCCGCCTCGCTCGGACGGCTGCTCAAGGCCCGGGGGCTGAAGGTCACCCTGCAGAAGCTCGACCCCTACCTCAACGTCGACCCCGGCACGATGAACCCCTTCGAGCACGGTGAGGTCTTCGTCACCGAGGACGGCGGGGAGACCGACCTCGATCTGGGCCACTACGAGCGGTTCATCGACGAGAACCTGTTCCGGGGCTCCTCGGTGTCGTCGGGGCAGATCTGGCTGTCGGTGATCGAGCAGGAGCGCCGGGGCGACTACCTCGGCAAGACCGTCCAGGTGGTCCCCCACATCACCGACGAGATCAAGCAGCGGATCCGGGCCGTCGCCGAGGACACCGACGTCGACGTCGTCATCGTGGAGGTCGGCGGCACCGTCGGCGACATCGAGGGGCTGCCCTTCCTCGAGGCGATCCGGCAGTTCCGTGCCGAGGTCGGCCGCGACAACCTGCTCTACCTCCACTGCGCCCTCGTCCCCTTCATCGCGGCGTCGGGTGAGCTGAAGACCAAGCCCGCCCAGCACTCGGTCCGGGAGCTACGGTCGATCGGGATCCAGCCCGACGTGCTGGTGCTGCGGGCCGACCGGCCGCTGGACGAGGACCTGCGCCGCAAGGTCGCCATGCAGTGCGACGTCGACGTCGAGGCGGTGATCGCGGCCGTGGACGCCCCCTCGCTGTACCAGGTGCCGCTGCTGCTGCGCGACGAGGGGTTGGACGAGGTGGTCGTGCGTCGGCTGCGGCTGCCCGAGGTCGAGCCGGACCTCACCGAGTGGGAGGCGCTGGTGGACCGGGTGGCGTCGGCCCGTGACCAGGTCTCGGTCGCGATCGTCGGCAAGTACGTCGACCTCCCCGACGCCTACCTGTCGGTGGTGGAGGCGCTGCGCCACGGTGGCCTTGCCCACAGCGTCGAGGTGGAGCTGCGCTGGATCGCCTCCGACGACCTCGCCCCGACGGTCGGTGCCAGCGACGAGGAGGTCGACCGGCGGGTCGCCCGCCTGCTGTCGGGGGTCGACGGGGTGCTGATCCCGGGTGGGTTCGGCATCCGCGGGGTGGAGGGCAAGATCGCCGCCATCCGCTGGGCCCGTCAGCACCAGGTGCCCTTCCTGGGCCTGTGCCTCGGGTTGCAGTCGGCCGTGATCGAGTTCGCCCGCGGCGTCGCGGGGCTCGAGGGTGCCCACTCCTCGGAGTTCGACGCCCACGCACCCCACCCGGTGATCGACCTGATGCCCGACCAGCGGGAGGTCACCGCCAAGGGCGGCACGATGCGGCTCGGGACCTACGCTGCCCGGCTGGCCGAGGGGTCGCTGGTCCGGAGGCTGTACGCCGATGAGCCGGTGATCTACGAGCGGCACCGTCACCGCTACGAGGTGAACAACCGCTACCGGGCGCAGCTGGAGGAGGCCGGGCTGCGCTTCTCCGGGCTGTCGCCCGACGAGCGGCTCGTGGAGTTCCTCGAGCTGCCCGGTCACCCCTTCTTCGTGGCGACCCAGGCCCACCCCGAGCTCAAGTCCCGACCGAACCGTCCCCACCCGCTGTTCGCCGGGTTCGTGGGGGCCGGCCTCCAGCACCGCCGCGAGGCGTCGGGGCAGCTGCCCGTTGAGCTGGACGAGCCGACCCACGGCGAGCTCGCGGGAGCGACCCGGATCACCCTGCCCGAGACCACCGCGGCCGCGGCCGAGGTCGTGTCGTGACCAGCGCCTGGTTCGAGACCCTCGGATCCCGCGAGGCCTACCGCGGGTTCTCCGTCGTGCGGGTCGACCGCATCCGGACCCCCGACGGCGCCGAGGTGGAGCGCGAGGTCGTGGAACGGCCGGCTGCGGTGGGCGTGGTCCCGATCACCCCTGAGGGTCGGGTGCTGCTGCTGCACCAGTACCGTCAGCCCGTCCGCCAGCTGCTGGTCGAGCTGCCAGCCGGGTTGATGGACGTGGCGGGGGAGGACCCGGCCGACACCGCCCAGCGCGAGCTCGTCGAGGAGCTCGGCATGCGGGCCGGCACCCTGGAGCCGCTCACCAGCTTCTGGAACTCCGCCGGGTGGAGCGACGAGCGCACCCACCTCTACCTCGGGCAGCAGCTGGAGCCGGCCGAGCCTCCCGGCGGCTACGAGGCCTCCGCCGAGGAACGCCACCTCGAGGTGGTGTCGCTGGACCTCGATGACGCCGTGCGCGCCGTCCGGGACGGCGAGATCACCGACGCCAAGACCGTGATCGGGCTGCAGCTGGCCCACCTGCGCCTCAGGGCGTGAGCGCCACCGACAGCACGGCCGGCACCGTCGCGCCCCTGGCCCACCTCGACGGCTACCTCGCCCACCTCGTCGTGGAGCGGGGCCTGTCGGACAACACCCTGGCCGCCTACCGCCGCGACCTCGACCTCTACGCCACCTACCTCGCGGAGGTCCGGATCGCCGACCCCGCCGAGGTCGCGCCCGAGGACCTCGAGACCTACGTGGCCTGGCTGCGTGCCCGCACCTCGAGCACCGGCCGTC
>SLQK01000011.1 GCA_007131525.1 Nitriliruptoraceae bacterium
CGCTCGCGCTGCCGGCGACCGTGACCCTGGTCGCCGATCCGGTCATGGGGCTCGTGGACACCGCCGTGGTGGGCCGGCTCGGCGCGGCCGAGCTCGGTGCCCTCGGCCTCGCGGTGTCCGTGCTCGCCGCGGGGTCGTGGGTGTTCAACTTCCTGGTGTTCGGCACCACCTCCGCGGTGGCCCGGGCGGTCGGTGCCGGGGAGCGCACGACGGCGGGCCGCCGCGTCAGCCACGCGGCGCAGGTCGCGGTGGTGCTGGGGGTGGTGGTCGGGGCGCTGCTGTTCCTGGCCGCACCGCTGCTGCTGCGAGGGCTCGGCGCGGTGGAGGCGCTGGTCCAGCCGGCCACGACCTACCTCAGGATCCGCGCCGTCGGTATCCCGTTCCTGCTGCTCGGGTTCGTCGGCCACGGGGCCTTCCGCGGCGTGTCCGACACCCGCACCCCCCTCGGCATCGCCGTCGGGGCCAACCTCGTGAACGCCGCGCTGACCTTCTGGCTCGTCCTCGGGGTCGGGATCGGCATCGCCGGTGCGGCCTGGGCCACGGTGGTCGCCGAGGTGCTGACCGTGGTGGCCTTCACCGTCCTGCTGCGCCGCACCGGGCTGCCCCTGGCCGGCCACGGCACCCCGCGGCGCCGTGAGCTCGTGGTCCTCCTCGCCGTCAGCCGCGACCTGGTGCTGCGGACCGGTGGCCTGGTGCTCGGCCTGCTCGCGATCGCGGCGGCGGCCGCCCGCATCGATGCGGAGACCGCCGCCGCCTACCAGGTGCTCTACCAGACCATGCTGCTGCTGTCGTTCCTGATGGACGGGGTCGCGATCGCCGGTCAGGCCATGGTGGGCACGGCACTCGGCAGCGGGGACCGCGCCGAGGCCCGGGCCGTGGGCCGCACCGTGCTGTGGTGGGGCGTGGGCGGTGGGGTGGTCCTGGCGGTCCTCCTCGCCCTGGGCTCGGGGCTGCTCCCGAGGGTGCTCACCGACGATCCGGCCGTGCTCGCCACCGTGGCGACCGCCTGGTGGCTGCTGGCGCTCGGACAGGTGATGAACGGCCCGGTCTACGCACTCGACGGTGTGCTGATGGGGGCCGAGGACTTCGCCTACCTGCGCACCTGGACCGTGCTGGCGGGCATCGTCGGCGGGGTCGCGGGGCAGCTGGTCGCCACCCTCGGCGGTGGGCTGCTGGGGCTGTGGCTGGCGGTCCAGATCCTGATGCTGGTGCGTCTGGTGTCCTTGGTGTCGCGGGTGCGGGGGAGCGGCTGGCTCAGCGCCGGTGAAGCCCTGGGCGCAGGACGGGCGTGACCTGCGTCACCTGCGTGACCGGCGTGACCGGCACGGCCGCTCCGAGTGACCGGGTCGCCGCTCCCACCGGTCCGGTGTGCTCCGACCAGCCGTGGTGTGGTCGGGCGGTCGGGCGTGGCCGTCCGCCGCAGTGGTGCGCGCTACCCCGGCGGTGGGGACCACAGCCGTTCGTCCTCCGGGATCGCCTCCACCAGCCGGCGCAGCTGGTCGGCGACGTCATGGACGAAGCGGTGGACCGTCGCCTCCGCCAGCTTCCCCAGGGCGATCCGGTCCGCTCCGGCGCCGATGGCCCCCATGGGTGGGTCGTAGGTACCACGCAGGGTGACCTGGGTCAGGGGCGGGTCGAACACCAGGGCCGCGACCTCGAGTTCCGCCTCGAGCTCCGGGAACAGCAGCCGGCCCGTCTCGGCGTGCCATCGCAGAGGGACCACCGCGGAGGTGAGCTGTCGGGGCTCGAACTCGCCGACCTCGATCACCGCATCCTGGGACACCGAGAACCCCCCGACCTCCACCGCCAGCGGGCGGGAGAGGACGCGCGCCTGCTCGGCGGACTCGTCGGTCGCCTGCTGCAGGACCCGGGTGGCGTTCTCCGCCAGCAGCCGGATGCACAGATCGAAAGGCGCCTCGACGTAGGCGTAGGCGTGGAGTTCTCGGGGCACGGGTGGCCTCCCTCGGTCGCGTTCCGCGGCCGTCGGCTCCCGGTGCGGCGGCGCTCGGCGTCCACCGTAGGTGGCCGGGCGCCCCTTGTGGAGGGGCCGAGGGCCCATCCGCCTTCCCGCGCCGCCTGGGCCGGCCCCGCCGACGGACCGCCCGACGTTCAGGGAGCGAAGCTGGCCACCACCTCGACGTGGTGGGTCATCGGGAACAGGTCCAGGGGCGCTGCGGATCGAAGCCGGTACCCGCCGACGGCGAGGTGGCGGGTGTCCCGGGCCAGGGCGGCGACGTCGCAGGCGACGTAGACGATCGCGGCCGGCCGCAGCGCCACCAGGTCGCCGATCACCTGCTCGCCGGCGCCGGTGCGGGGTGGGTCCAGCACCACCACGTCGGGTGGGTCGAGGAGGGGTGCTGCGGCATCCGCGTCGGCCGGGTCCCCGGGCCGGCGCGTGGACGCGTCGTCACCGGCACCGTCCGCGCCGCGGACCGCGCGGCGCAGCAGCGCGCCCACGGCCTCCTCGCGCACGTCGATGGCCAGCCCGTTCAGTCCGGCGTTGCGTCGGGCCGCCGCCACCGCCCTGGGGTCGCCCTCGACGGCGAGGACCTCGGCACCGGCCCGGGCCAGCCCCAGCGACAGCAGGCCGACGCCGGCGTAGAGGTCCCAGACCAGCGCGCCGTCGATCGGGCCTGCGGCCGCGACCACCTCGCGCAGCAGCGCCTCGGCGGCCGGCACACCGGGCTGGAAGAAGCTCAGCGCCGGGACCTGGAACCGCAGACCGTCGACCACCACCTCGAGGTCGCCGTCACCACGCATCGCCACCGTGGACCCGTCCGGCTGGGTCAGCAGCAGATCGACCTCGCCACCGGGGAGCTCCAGGGGCCCCGGGCCCGGGGTCAGGACCGCCGCACCCGGCCCGTCCGGCGTGAAGCGGCGGAGCCGGACCTCGCTGGCCCCGGTGCGGTCACCGATCTCCTCCCGGACCCGTTGGGCACCCTCCCCGAGCACCAGGCACCGCTCGATCGGGACCACCTCGTTGCTGGCGGCGCGGTGGAAGCCCAGACGGCCATCAGGTGCGGCATGGAGGCGGGCCTGGGCCCGGTAGCCGAGGTCGGGTCCGACCGCCCGGCAGTCCAGCACCGGTGGCTCATCGACCCCACCGAGCCTGCGCAGCTGTTCCCGGACGACCCTGGTCTTGAGCGCGCGCTGGGCCGCCGGGGCGGCGTGCTGCAGGTCGCAGCCCCCGCAGTCGGGCACGTAGGGGCAGGGCGGGGTGACCCGGTCGGGGCTCGGCTCGATCACCTCGAGCAGCCGGGCCCGGGCCCAACGGGCGCGGTCGTCCTCGACCTGGACGCGGACGACCTCGCCCGGGAGGGTCCCCGGGACGAACACCGCCTTGCCCTCCAGACGCGCGACGCCCTCCCCGCCATGGGTGAAGCCGTCGACGGTCACCAGCTGCGGGTCCCGCGGCAGCGGGGTGCGGTGACGCTCCCGTCGGCTCATCCGGCGTCCCCGTCGTCGCGGTCGTCGCGGTCGTCGCGGTCGTCCACACCAGGGCCGAGCTCGCCGCCGGTGTCGTCGGGCGGGACGGTCTCGGAGGTCATCGGGTCGCGCTCGGCGATGCCGCGCAGCGCGATGTCGATGACCTCGAGGTGGTCGGTGGCGCGCAGGGCAGCGGTGCGGGCGAGGTCGACGTCGCGGGTCGAGCGGGCCAGAGCGACCCAGGCGATGGCCCGCTTGGCCTCACCGTCGAGCCGCAGCACCTGCTCGGTCGCGCCCGCCTCGTTCGTGACACCCTCGGTGGCGCCCCGCGCGGTGGCGACGACCCCGGGGGCGTCCAGCTCCCAGGCGCCGAGGTCGCCGGCGATCGGATCGCGCAGGACCTCGACCAGGCTGCGGCCCAGCGGCCCGCCGACGTCGCGGGCCAGGGTCAGCAGCACCGTGAAGGCGTCCTCGACCTCGGGTCCCTCGGTCCGTTCCGTCGGGAGGCCGGGGAACAGCGCCCGTCCGTCGTCGCCGGGATCGGCGACCAGCAGCCCGTCGGCGGTCGCGGCGGCCGCCTGCACCGCCGTGAGGGTCTCGGCGTCGGCCGCGGTCCGGAGCTCGGCGTCGATCTCGGCGACCAGCTCGCGGACCTCCTCCACCTCGGCGACCAGCGCCAGGCGGTCAGGGTCGAGGTCCGCGACGCCGTCGGTGGGGTCGGGGCCGGCGTCGGGCACCTCATCGACACCGGGGGTGGTGCAGGCGGCGAGCAGGACAGCGCCGAGCAGGAGCAGGCCGGTCAGCAGGCCACGGACGGCGGTGTCGGCCCGCTGGCGACCGGGGGGCTGGCCACCGGCCCGCTGGCGACCGGGGGGCTGGCGGCCGGGGGGCTGGCCACCGGGCGGCTGGTGACCGGGCGGCTGGTGACCGGGCGGGGCCGCGTCGGCGCGGTGCCA
>SLQK01000328.1 GCA_007131525.1 Nitriliruptoraceae bacterium
CGCTAACGCGGACGCTCTCCCCTGCAACCTCCGCGGCGCAACTCAGGCGGCGTCGTCCACCGACCCTGTGGTCGCGAGCTGCTCGAGGCGGACGAGGGTGCGCTCCATACCCTTGAGGTTGCGCTCGGGGAACCCCGCCAACTCCAGGGCTCGCTTCGCCTTGGCTGTCGACCAGTCGAAGGTCTCGGTCACCTCGGTACCACCGGGCACGTCCCGGAACTCGTAGCGCCACCGGTGGCCGCTCATGTGCCGCCAGGCGAGCAGCGAGCCCTCCTCGAACTCGACCACGGTGTTGGTGATGCGGTAGCTGGCCCCGGACTTCATCTCCATCCCGAACTTCACCCCCAGCGCGAGGCGCTCCGGCAGCCCGTCCCGGGTACCGGTGACGGTGCCCGAGCCGTCGATGACGGGGTGCTGCGACGGGTCCGCGACGATGTCGAACAGCGTCTGGCGGTCCGCGGCGATGACGCGGCTCGTGGACACCTTGCGTTGCTTGGCCATGGTGGGAGCTCCTGGGTCAGGTCGGGGGTGAGGTAAGGGGGAGCCAGCGCCGAGGTGGCGGCGGCACAAGGGCGGTGCGGGGGCTGTGCGCAAGGGCGGTGCGGGGGCTGTGCGCAAGGGCGATGCGGGGGCGGCGCAAGGGCGGTGCGGCCACGGCCGACGGCCCGCCGGTGGCCCGCCCATCCCACCGAGCCTTCGGCGCTCACCACCTCGGCGGTTGCCGCGGACCTGATCAGCCCCGCACGCCGGTGACCAGCAGCAGGACGCCGAACAGCAGGAAGGCGGTGGCGGCGACGACGCGCATGACCCGCTCCGGCAACCTCGCGCCGGCGGCGGTGGCGAGCACGATGGCGATCCCGCTGGCAGCCGTCATGCCGAGCCCCGCACCGAGCCAGGTCGGGACCGCCGGCTGCGTCCCGGCAAGGGTGAGCGTCGCGATCATGGTCTTGTCGCCGAACTCGGCGATCAGGAACGCCAGCGTCACGCCCAGCAGCACCGACCCGCCGCGCAACTCCTCGGCCTCGTCCTCATCATCGTCGTCGTCCAGCAGGGTCCACAGCCCGAAGCCGACGAACAGCAGCCCACCACCGATGGCGACCGCGCGCTCGGGCAGCGCAGCCCCGAGCGCCGCACCGAGCAGCGTCGACAACCCCAGCATGACGAAGGCGGCGATGGCGATGCCGCCGAGGACCGGCCAGGGCCGGTAGCGGGCCGCGAAGGCGATCGCCAACAGCATCGACTTGTCCCCGAGCTCGGCCAGGAACACCAGCCCGAAGCTGGCCAGGAACGCTTCGATCACCGCTTGACCAGGGGCGCGTAGGCGAGCATCAGGTGCTTGCGGCCCTCGTCGACGAAGTCCACGGTCGCCTCGGCCCGCTCCCCCTCGCCGGACAACGCCATGATCCGGCCCTCCCCGAACTTCGGGTGCAGCACGTCGTCACCGACGTGGAACTCCGCCCCGCCGATCTCCAGCACCTCGCGGTCACGGGCCCGACGGGCCGGCGAGGAGCCACGCCGCCCGGCCGCGTGCGGACCAGAGCCGCGCTCCTCGACCAGCGCCGCGGGCACCTGGTCGAGGAAGCGGGAGGGCGGGTTCATGGTCGTGCCACCCCACAGGCTCCGGCTCGCAGCGAAGCTGAGGTGCAGCCGGTCCTGCGCCCGCGTCATACCGACGTAGGCCAGCCGCCGCTCCTCCTCGAGCTGCGCCGGTTCCGACAGCGAGCGCACGTGGGGGAACACCCCGTCCTCGAGCCCGACCAGGAACACGTGGGGGTACTCGAGCCCCTTGGCGGTGTGCAGCGTCATCAGCGTGACCCGGCCCTCGTCGGCTGGCGTGGAGGTCGCCTCCGCCGCGTCGCCGGCTGCCACCTCGGTGTCGGCGCCGACTCCCCCGGCGCTGATGTCAGCGACGACTCCCCCGGCGCTGCTGCTGTCGGCGCCGACTCCCCCGGCGCTGCTGTCAGCGCCGACTCCCCCGGCGCTGATGTCAGCGCCCGCTCCCCCGGCGGTCGTGGTCGCCAGCTGATCCTGGTCGCTGACCAGCGTCACCGACTCGAGGAACGCCTCCAGCCCCTCTGGGCCGGAGGGCTGACCACCGCGCTCGGCCACCTCGCTGGCGACCGATCGCAGCTCCTGCAGGTTCTCGATCCGTCCGACGGCCTCGATGGTGCGCTCGGCTTCGAGGTCGGCGAGGTAGCCCGTGCGGTCCATGATCAGCGCCAGCAGATCGGTGGTGGACAGGTCGTGCTCGAGCGCGGTCCGGAGCCCGTCGAGGAGGTCGACGAAGGAGGTGACCGCGCTGACCGCACGCGCGCCGAGCCCCTGGACCACCTCGACGTCGCGGCAGGCGGCCAGGAAGCTCACGCCTTCGCGGCGGGCATGCCAGTCCAGCGCCTCGATGGTGCGGTCGCCGATGCCGCGGCGCGGGGTGTTGATGATGCGCCGGGCGGCGACGTCGTCGTCGGGGTTGACGAGCAGGCGGGCGTAGGCCAGGACGTCCTTGATCTCCTTGCGCTCGTAGAACCGGACCCCGCCGATCACCCGGTACGGGAGGCCGACGCGGATGAAGACGTCCTCGAGCACCCGGGACTGGGCGTTGGTGCGGTAGAAGACGGCGATATCGTCGAAGCTGGCACCCTCGCCGCGCAGCTTCTCGGCCTCCTCGGCGACGAAGGCGGCCTCGTCGTGCTCGTCGTCGGCGTGGTAGCGGATGACCGGACGCCCGATGCCGCGGTCGGTCCACAGCTCCGCGCGGCGGGCGACCGCTCCCACCGAGATGACCGCGTTCGCGGCATCCAGGATCGTCTGCGTGGACCGGTAGTTGCGGTCGAGCACGATCACCCGCGCGTCGGGATGGTCGGACTCGAAGTCGAGGATGTTCTGGATCGTCGCGCCGCGGAAGCTGTAGACGCCCTGCTGGGGGTCACCGACGACCATCACGTTGCGGTGGGCGCCGGAGAGCAGCTCGACGAGGTGGTACTGGGCCCGGTTGGTGTCCTGGTACTCGTCCACCATGAGGTGGCTGAAGCGGCGCTGGTAGTGCTCGAGCACCCCATCGAACAGCTGCAGGACCGTCACCGCCTTGCCGATGAGGTCGTCGAAGTCCAGCGCGTTGGCCTTGAACAGTCGATCCTCGTAGGCCTCGTAGACCTCGGCGATCTGGACCTCGGGCCAGGCGGTGGCGCGGGACTTGTAGGTCTCGAAGTCGATGAGCTCGTCTTTGGCGGCAGAGATCGCCGTCTGGATCGCCCGGGGGCTGAGCCGCTTGTCGTCGACGTTGAGATCCTTGGCGAGCTGGGCGATCAGCCGCTGCGAGTCCTGGGCGTCGTAGATCGTGAACGCGCTCTTGTAGCCCAGCCGCGGCAACTCCTTGCGCAGGATGCGCACACAGGTCTTGTGGAAGGTGGTGACCCACATGCGCTCGCCCAGGCGCTGACCGAGCAGGCCACCGACGCGCTCGGCCATCTCACCGGCGGCCTTGTTGGTGAAGGTGATCGCCAGCACCTCGAAGGGGCTGACGCCGTGGTCGCGCACCAGGTGGGCGAGGCGGTGGGTCAGGACCCGGGTCTTGCCGGAGCCGGCCCCTGCGACCACCAGCACCGGGCCGTCGACGGCGGTGACGGCCTCCCGCTGGGCGTCGTTCAGCCCGCGCAGCAGCGGCGGGTCGAGGTGGGCGTCGGGCACGGGTGGGTCCTCGGGTGCGGCGGGGGGCGTCCGGGTGACAGCGGGGCGTGCGGCGGCGGGGTGTGCGGCGGCGGGGTCCGGTGGCACCACGCGAGCGTACTCAGCACCTCGGACAAGACTCCGACGGGGGGTCGCGCTGTGGCGCCGGGCGGCGGGGGCTGGGCGTCGGGGGCTGGGCGCCGGGCGCCGGGCGCCGACCCTGCCAGGATCGCAACCGATCAACCACCCAGCGGTCACTTCGTTGCGATCCCAGGCCCCGGCACCGCGCGCTGGGCGCCGACCCTGCCAGGATCGCAACCGATCGACCACCCAGCGGTCACTTCGTTGCGATCCCACACCCCAGCCTCGACCCCCCGACCCGCACCGACCCGCACCGACCCAGGATCGCAACCGATCGACCACCCAGCGGTCACTTCGTTGCGATCCCAGGAGGAGGAGAATGCGGCGGAGCCCGCCACGCGGGCAGGCTCCGGACCATGGTGCCGGCACAGCTCAGCTGATGAAGCGGACCGTCAGCGGGTAGCGGTAGCCCTCTCCGTTGGAGGCCTTCACCGCGCCGATGATCGGGAGCACGATCCAGGCCACAACCGCGACCACCGCCAGCGCCCCGAACAGCAGCAACCCGAGGCCCAGGGTGAGCACCCCGAACAGCACGATCGGGA
>SLQK01000353.1 GCA_007131525.1 Nitriliruptoraceae bacterium
CCTACCGCACCCTCGGCTACGAGCCCGGCCTGTGCCCCGTCGCAGAGGCCGCCTACGACGGACTGCTGTCGCTGCCGATGTGGCCCGGGCTGACCCACCAGGAGCAGGACCGGGTGGTCGAACTGCTCGTACAGACCCTGACCGAGCGGCCCTCCGGTGCCTGAACCTGCCGGTCCGTCGGTCGCGATCATCCCGGCACGAGGTGGGAGCAAACGGATCCCTCGCAAGAACGTGCGAGCGTTCCTCGGGGTACCGCTGATCGTCCGCACCCTCCAGCTCGTGCAGGCCGCCGGGGTCGTCGAGAGGGTGGTGGTGTCCACCGACGACGACGAGGTGGCCACGCTCGCGCGCGACGCCGGCGCGGAGGTCCCCTTCACCCGGCCCCCGGAGCTGTCCGACGACCACACCGGGACCCGCGCGGTCATCCAACATGCGATCGGCCAGCTCGAAGCCGCCTCCAGCACCCGGCTCGGCCTCGTCTGTGCCATCTACGCCACCGCCGTATCCGTCACCCCCGACGACCTCGCCGCTGCCCGACGGCAACTGCTCGAGAGCTCGGCAGCGTTCGTGTTCACCGCCACCACCTTCCCCGCCCCCATCCAGCGTGCGCTACGCCGCCGTCCCGACGGGACCTGCGAGATGATCCAGCCCGAGCACCGCCACACGCGTTCACAGGACCTCGAGGAGGCCTACCACGACGCCGGCCAGTTCTACTGGGGGACCCGCGACGCCTGGCTCAGCGACACCCCGACCTTCGGGTCACACTCCCACATGCACGTGCTCCCGAGATGGCGCGTCCAGGACATCGACACCCCCGAGGACTGGCAGCGAGCCGAACTCATCCAGCGCCTCCACGACCTCGAGGGTCGGTGACCCTCTCCCCCGACCGCGCCCATCGATCGACCAGGACGGGACGACGTTGCCGAACCTCTCCGACACCGAGCAGCAGTGGTACGCGACAGGTCCGGACGATCCCGCCTACCTGTCCGAGGCGGACTACCTCACGGCCCGGAAGTCGCTGTACGACTACGAGTGGCGCGCGATCCTCCACAACAAGTGGATCTTCGCGAACTTCTACGGGCGCCTCGGCCTGACGATCCCGCGGCACTTCGGGTTCGTGCATCCGGTGTCCGGGCGCTCGCTGGAGGGCGACCCGCTGCGCGAGGCGCGTGACGTCGCGGCGTACATGGACCGCTGCGGGATGGAGGGGGTAGCCCTGAAGCACGTCACCGGCGGGCAGGGCCACCACGTGTACCTGCTCGAACGGCGCACGGGCGACGGCTTCCTCGGTGTCGACGGCTCCTTCTACGGCTTCGCGGACCTCGACAGCTCGCTGCGGGTGGAGCTCGGTGGCGGGTCGGGCATGGTGCTGCAGGAGCTCCTGTCGACCCACCCCGATGTCACGAAGCTGTGCGACGGCGCCCCGAACAAGGTGCGGCTCATCACCCTGTTGCGACGCGACGGCGACCCGATCGTGCAGATGGCGGCAGCACGCCTCGGCCGCCGCGGGGCCATGACGGACAACCTCCAGTTCGAACCGGTCGCGGCAGCCGTCGATCTCGCGACCGGGACCCTGCAGGAGGGCCGGCTCGGTCACGCCACGCCCCGGTCGGAGACCATCACCACCCATCCGGATACCGGCGTGACGTTCACCGGCGTCGGGCTGCCCGACTGGGAGGAGACCGTCGAGCTGGCGCTGGCGGCCGCCAGATGGTCACCGAACCTGTGCTCCGTTGCCTGGGACATCCGGTTGACGCAGGATGGCCCGGTGGTGATCGAAGGCAACCTCGGCTGGTCCGCCAGGCCGCTCCAGGTCAGCCACGGCGGGTTCCTCCGCCCGGGTGGCCCGGCCCAGGTGTGGCGTGAGGAGTGGGGCGTGCCGCTCCCCGGCTGACCCGTCGCGCCACCTCGCCGTACCGGCGCTCGGCCCAAGACGTCACAGGACGGCTCGAATCTCGTCCGCGACGAGCAGGGAGCCGGGGACGGTCTCCTGCCCCATCAGCCGGCGGGCGTCCTGCGACATCCTGCGCACCTGTGCCGGCTCGGCGTCCAGGGCGGCCAGCGCCGCCGCCAGGTCGGCGGCTGCCACCTCGGCGGCGGTGCCGAGGACGCGGATCGCTCCGGCGCTCGCCACCTCGGCGACCTGCTGGGCCTGGTTCGACGCCGTGACGACGACGATGGCGGGCAGACCGAGGAACGCGCGCTCGTAGATGGTCATGCCGCCGGCGCCGATCGCCAGGTCGGCGGCGGCCATCAGTTGCGCCATCTGCGAGGTCGCGTGGTGGAAGCGCGCCCAGGGGAGGCGGGCGCACCTCGCCTCGACGGCCGCGGGCTCCCTGTAGCCCGCACCGACCACCACGTCCACCGACAGGTCGTGGTGTGGCAGGTACTCGAGCGCGTCGAGGCTCCGGTGGGTAAGCCCATGGGGATCGCTGCCCCCGAAGCTGACCAGCAGCCGGCGCAGCTGCCCGTCGCGGTGCGGACGCCGGGCCAGCGCGTCCTGGAAGCTCGGTGCGACCGGCGCGAACCGCGGACCACGCAGGAGCCGCGTGCCCGGCGGAACGAGCCCGGCCCACCGGCCGGTGTCGTCCCGGACGTCGGCGGGATCGATGACGACCTCGGCGATGTGCCGGCGGCGCGCGAGCCCATCGATCGCAGCGACTGGCACGCCGAGCTGCGCTCGCACGTGGGACTCCCAGGTCGCGTCGAGCCCGTAGTGGTCCACGACGACCGCCCGGACCTGCCGACCCCGCAGCGCCGCGACCGTCGCGCCGGCGTCGTGGAGCTGCGCTTCCGCCGGCAGGAGCTCCTCGACGTCACGGTTCCGGGCCCGCGACCCTGCCGCTGACGCTGCCCCCGACGCTGCCGACGACGGCGGTTCCGCCGGCAGGCGGATGGTCGCCGGGGCCGGCGCTGTCCCCGACCGGCCCTCGGCCAGGCTCTGCGCGCCGGTGACCAGCAGACCGTCGAGCTGGCGGAGGGCCAGCGCATCGATGAGCGAACGGCACCGCTGCAGGTGCCCGAGACCGATGCGGGTCGACCAGTCGACCCTGAACGCGATGGTGCCGTGCACGCCGTGGTCCCGTCTGCTCAGGCTCCGTGCCCGTAGGGTACGGACCTGCGGGCCGGGCCTACCGAGCGACGAGCTGCCGTCCCCGGCGTCGCGCCGGGCCGAAGCACCGACCGGGAGGGCAGGTATGCGGATCGGAGGTGTCGAGGTCGGCCGGAACCGGCCGCCCTTCGTGATCGCTGAGATGTCGGGCAACCACGACGGGTCGTTCGAGCGGGCACTGCGCATCGTGGAGGCAGCGGCCGCCGCCGGGGCGACCGCGGTGAAGCTGCAGACCTACACCGCCGACACGATGACCCTAGACAGCGACCGTCCCGGCTTCGTGATCGAGGAGCCGACCTCGCTGTGGTACGGCCGCAGGCTCTACGAGCTCTACGAGCAGGCACACACCCCCTGGGAATGGCACGCGCCACTCATCCAGCGTGCCCGTGAGCTCGGGCTGCTGTGCTTCAGCTCCCCCTTCGACGCCTCGGCGGTTGCGTTCCTCGAGGAGCTCGGCCTGCCCTGCTACAAGATCGCGTCGTTGGAGAACGTCGACCATCCGCTGATCCGCACCGTGGCGGCGACGGGCAAGCCCATGATCATCTCGACCGGTGCCTCGACGCTGGCGGAGGTCGACGAGGCGGTGCAGGTCGCTCGGGACGCCGGCTGCCACGATCTCGTCGTGCTGCGCTGCACCAGCGGGTACCCGGCACCACCCGACGATGCCAACCTGCGGGCGATCCCGATACTGCGCGAGCGGTACGGGTGCGAGGTGGGGCTCTCCGACCACTCCCTCGGGATCGGCGTCGCCGTCGCCGCCGTCGCGCTCGGCGCAACGGTCATCGAGAAGCACCTCGTCGACGACCGGGCCGCCGGTGGGGTCGATGCGGCGTTCTCGATGGAGCCCGATGAGCTGTCACGGCTCGTCGAGGAAGCGGACCGGGCGCGGCGCTCGCTCGGGACCGCCGAGTTCGCCCCGGCAGCCTCCGAGGCGGGGGCGAGGACCCGTCGTCGGTCGTTGTACGTCACCGCGGACCTCGCCGCCGGTACGCAGCTGACGGTGCACAACGTCCGCAGCATCCGGCCGGGGCACGGGCTGCCGCCGAAGTACCTCGATGACCTCATCGGACAGCGGGTCGTCCGGGATGTACCGGCAGGCACGCCGACGGACTGGGCGCTGATCGGGCGCGAGGCGCCACCATGACGGCTGCGGGCCAGCAGCTACCGACGCTCGAGACCTCGCGCCTGTCTCTGCGTCCCATGACGCGGGACGACGCGAGCGACGTCGTGC
>SLQK01000127.1 GCA_007131525.1 Nitriliruptoraceae bacterium
AGAAGGCGGCCTCGATCACCTGATCGAGGTCGGTGGTGGCGCCCAGCTCACGAGGCGAGGTCGCCCAGGTGCCGACCTCGTGGTGCAGGGTGACCTGCCCGTCGAGGTGGCGGGCCAGCTCAGTCTCGACCAGCGCGGTGGCCTCGGCCCGGGTCGCGCCACCCACATCGACGCCGTCGATCGTGACCCCGGGGAGCAGCTGCTCGCCGTCCCGCAGCTCCTGGCCCCAGGAGGCCGCGGTCAGCGACAGCGCCGCCCCGGCCCCCACGACCAGGATGAGCAGGACCGCACCGAGCTGGAGCAGCCGCCGTCGTCCCCGGTGGGATCGAGTGGTGGTTGGCCCGTTCTCGGCAGCGGAAGCGGTGTCGTCCTGCAGCAGCATGTCGTCCCCGGTTGCGACGCGTCACCTGCCCGCAGGTGGTCCGTCACGTGCCTCGTCACTGTCGGTGAGCTCCGGACGGTACGCCCATCGACGTCGCGATGCCGCCGCTGGCCGGTGGGTGCACGCCGGCGTGCGTCGCGGAGTCGACCCGCTCGCCCCGCTCGCTCCGGTCGCCCCGGTCGCCGGCAGACGACCGTTAGGCTCGGGGTGCCCACCGTCGTCGAACAGCGAGGTCGCAGGTGCGGATCGGGGTCGTGGGAGCGGGGGGGCGCATGGGCGCCGAGGTGTGCCGAGCCGTGGCGGCCACCGCGGATCTGCAGCTCGTGGCCGCGGTCGATCCGGGGGTGACGGGCCGCCGCCTCGGTGACGTCGCCGGCCTCGATGGCCCCGCCGGCGAGGTGGTGGTCGCCGACCATCTCGACGTCCTGACCGCCGCCGGGGTGGAGGTGGCCGTGGAGTTCACGGGTCCGGCCACCGTCGGGGACAACCTGGTCTGGTTGCTCGAGCACGACCTCCACGCTGTCGTCGGGGCGACGGGGCTCACCGAGCAGGACCTCCAGCGCGTCCGGGCGGCCGCCGCGACGTCGGCTGGCAACGCCCTGATCGCCCCGAACTTCGCCATCGGGGCCGTGCTCCTCCTGCGCTTCGCCGAGGAGGCCGCGCGCCACCTGCCCCACGTCGAGGTGGTGGAGCTCCACCACGACCGCAAGGTGGATGCCCCCTCGGGGACCGCGCTGCGGACCGCCGAGCTGATCGCCGCCGCCCGGTCCGAGACCCCCGACGCGCCAGGCGGTGACGACGCTCACCCGGGTGCGCGTGGCGCGACCCACGCGGGTGTCAGGGTCCACAGCGTGCGGCTGCCCGGGTTGGTCGCCCACCAGGAGGTGATCTTCGGCGGGCAGGGGCAGACGCTCACGATCCGGCACGACTCCCTCGACCGCACCTCCTTCATGCCGGGGGTGCTGCTGGCCTGCCGGCGGGTCGGGGAGCTGGACGGGGTCGTGATCGGGCTCGACGCCCTGCTGTGAGCCGGCCGTCGCGGTCGGGGCGGTCGGGGCGGTGCCGTCACCCCGCTGCCGCCGGCACCACCGGGCCCGACAGCGGGATCAGGTCCAGGTCGCTGGCGACGTGGACGTCGAGGTTCGGGGCCGCTCGGCGGGCCTCGGCCAGGTGCCGGTGGGTCCCCTGGTACCGCCGTGAGAGGTGGGTCAGCACCGCCCGACGGACACCGGCGTCGGCGGCGATGCGTGCGGCCTGCGCCGCGGTGAGGTGACCGGACTCCTCGGCGACGTCGCGTTCGGTCTCGAGGAAGGTGGCCTCGATGAGCAGCAGGTCGGCGTCGGCGGCCAGCTCGTCGGCGCCGTCGCAGGTGCGCGTGTCCATGATGTGGGCGATGCTGACCGGTCGGCGCACGACGCTGACCTGCTCGACCCGGATCGTCCGCCCGGCGTGCCGGATCGATCCGTGCTCGACCAGCTCGCTGCGTGCCTCGTGAGGGATCTGCAGGGCCGCCAGCCGCTCGGGGAGCAGCCGCACGCCCGGTGGCTGCACGAACCGCCAGCCGAGGGTGGGGATCGAGTGGGACAGCTCCCGGGCGTGGATCTCCAGCGGCGGGTCGGTGCTGACGACACCCGCTCCGGTCGGTGCCGAGCGGACGTTGGCCGAGGTGGCGCTGGCGCTGGCGTGACACAGCGCGTCGATGTACGGCGTCGCGTGGTGGGGGTGGTGCACCGTGACGGGCTTGGTCACCCCGTCCAGGGCCATCCGCTGTAGGACGCCGGGGAGCCCGAGGCAGTGGTCCCCGTGGGCGTGGGTGATGCAGACACGGTCGATCGCCGAGACCGGGATCTGGGCCATGGAGAGCTGGCGTTGGGTGCCCTCACCCGGGTCGAGCAGCACCCCCTGGCCGTCGAACCGCAGCAACGCGCCGTGGTGCGCACGCTCCCGGGTGGGTACCTGGCTCGCCGTGCCCAGCACGATGAGCTCACGTCCTGACACCTCGTCGCTCCTGGATCGCGGGCACCTTCCGGACCGTAGTCGAGGGCCCGTGCGTGTTCGGTGGCCGTCGGGTGGCCGGTTCGCGGGCTCGGTCCGACCCGCGGTCGCCGTCGTCGCGTGGCAGGCGCTACGGTCCCTGCCCTGGCCGAGGGTCGGCCGGACACGGGTGCGCGTGGGTGAGCGCACCGGCCTGTGGGGGCGCGGACGTCTGGGCGTGCCGTCGGTCCCCACCGGGATCCAAGGAGGGCGGCCTCGTGACCGAGCGCGACACCTACCTGGAAGCGTTGCAGCGGTTCGCCGGCGACCTGCGCATGGTCCAGCAGGTCGAGGCGTCGATGGAGAGCCGAGGGGTCAGGTTCACCGCGGAGCACTACGAGCTGCTGATCGCCTCCTACCTCGGTGCCCGTGATCTGGCGGGGGCGCAGCGGCTGTTCGCACGCATGGCCGAAGCCGGCCTCACCCCGCCGGCGTCGGTCCGCTGGGACGTCGCCCTGGCCACGGCCCGGGCCGGACGCACCGCCGAGTCGCTGGCGTTGCTCGACCAGCTCCACACCGAGGGTGTGGAGCCGGAGCCGAAGCACGCCCACGGGGTGCTCAGTGTCTACCTCGGTGCAGGGCGGTTCCCCGCCGCACGCGCGGTGCTCCGGCAGATGGCCCAGCGCGGGCAGGCCGCCACCCCGGCGGAGTACGAGCGGCTCCTGCGTGACTGCCTGGACCGTCGCGCCATCAAGGACACGCGGACGATCGTCGATCTGATGCTCGAGGTCGACCACCGTCCGTCGCCGCGCCTGGCGACCCAGCTGGTGGCGATGATCGCCCGTGCCGGCCACACCGACCGGGCGCTGGAGCTCCTGGAACGCCTGCGGACCGCCGGGGTCGAGCTGACCGGGGACGTGCACACCGAGCTGCTGCTGGCTCACGCCAAGGCCGGCGACGCCGAGGCGGCGCAGGCGGCGCTCGGCGCCATGCGGTCGGCGGGGATGGAACCCACGAGCTTCCACCGCAACGCGGTGCTGGAGGCCCGACTCGCCGCCGGGGACGTCGACGGTGCCTGGGCGGATGCTCTGGCGCTGGCGGCCGATGGACGGATCCCCTCGGGTGCGAACCTGGAGGGGCTGATCGATGTCTCGCTGAGCAAGGGGCGGCGGGCGGCCGCCAGCGGCGTGCTGGACTGGATGGTGATCCTCGGGGTCCCGGTCCCGCCCGCGAAGGCCGCCGAGATCATGACCCGCCACCTCAAGGCGGGCGAGCTGGACACCGCCTGGGCGCTGTTCGAGGAGCTGACCGCGCGGGGAGTGCCGGCGGATCGGCGGGTGGCACGGGACCTGGTGGAGCGGCTCGTCCGCGCTGGCCGGCTCGATGAGGCCGCGGGGCTGCTCGAACGGCTCCGCGCCGCCGGCACGCTCACGCACGGCCGGCACTTCGGCCCGCTGCTGCAGGCGCTGGTGGGTGCCAAGCGGGTCGACGAGGCCGTGGCGATGCTCGAACGTCTGCTGGCGTCGGGGGTGACGCCGACGAGCGCGGACGCCTCGAAGCTGCTCGGGGCCCTGATCAAGGCGAAGCAGCACGAGCGTGCCGGCGCCCTGATCGCCACCCTCCAGGACGCCGGCGTGAGCGTCGACGAGCCGACCTACCGCGAGCTGATGTGGGCCCATGCCCGCGCCGGCCAGCTCGAACCGGCGAAGGCGGTGTACGACCGCATGGTCGCTGCCGGCATCACGCCCGATGAGCGCCACCAGAAGGCGCTGGAGTGGGCCTCCGGGGAGACCCGGCGCCGGCTGCCCGACGAGCCGGGTGGTGGGGCGGCTGCGCACGAGGGCGTGGTGGGGGCCGCAGTGATCGCCCCCGCGCCCGACCCGGCGGCTGACTCCGCGGCTGCGCCTCCGCACGCTGCGCCGGAGCCGGCCGACGCTCCAGCCTCGGCGGCTGACACGCCTGTGCCGGCGGCCGAGCCGAC
>SLQK01000334.1 GCA_007131525.1 Nitriliruptoraceae bacterium
CCAGGTTCCGTCATGCTGCCCGCCCTCGCCCACCGGCTCCCGATCCCGCACCTGTTCATGGCGGTGTCGATCGTCGCCTGCCTGGCCATGGTCGCAGCGATGCTCGGTTCGCCGGCCGACGTGGCCACGGACGTGCCCTTCATGGGCGCGGTTGGCGTTGAGGGTGACCGTGTCATGGATGCGCAGGGGCGCTGACCGACGGACCGACGCCCCGGGCCACCGGCGTCGGCGGACGCAGCGCGCTCGACCGTGCGTTCCTGCTGGTTACGGCGAGGCCACGCTGTCGCCGAGCGGCGCCCCGTCGTGCCCTTGGTCCGGGCCTGCTCCGGTCTCCACGGCGTTCCACGCGAGCAGGATGATCGCCAGCCACAGGCAGAACCACACGATCAGGATGCGGCGGAGTCGCTGTCCTTGGTCGCCGTGCTGTGGGGCCCGCGACGTGGACCGTGCAGCGCGTGTCGCGGGACGTCGGCTGAACCTGAACATGCGTAGCAGGGAAGCCACGCTGATCGCCGATGGCATCACCCTCGGAGGGTGAGACTCGGCCACACCTCCTCCCGCCCCGGCAGCAGCCCCGACCGCGCCGGCCCGGTCGATCGTTCCTCGTTATGCTGGGTCGTGATGAGCTCACCCCGCCACGAGCCGGCGACGATCGGGCAGGTTCTGGGTGCGCAGCGCCGCCGCCGGTTCGTGGGGCGCCGGGCGGAGCTCGAACTGTTCCGCACGGCCGTTGCTGCCGCCACGCCCGAGCCCGCGGTGATCCACCTCCACGGCCCGGGCGGCATCGGCAAGACCAGCGTGCTGGAGACCTTCGCCGGCATCGCGGGTGCGACCGGCGCGTCGGTGGTGCGGATCGACGCGCGGGAGCTCGTGGCATCACCGACGGCGGTCCTCGACGCGCTGCGTCGCGACCTCGAGGTCACCGACGACGGCGCGATCGCGGCCCCGGACGCCCGGCTGGTGCTGCTCATCGACACCTACGACAGGCTCGCCCCGGTCGACGACTGGGTGCGCGAGCAGCTCGTCCCGCGCCTGCCGAGCGATGCGGTGACGGTGCTGGCTGGCCGGAGCCCGCCGGGACCGGGTTGGCGTGCGGACCCTGCCTGGCGTGACCTCCTGCGGGTGGTGTCGCTGCGCAACCTCGGCCCGGATGACTGCCGTGACTACCTCGCGACGTGTGGTGTCGACCCGCAGCTGCACGGACGGGTCATCGCGCTCACCCACGGTCATCCCCTCGGGCTGTCGCTGTGCACCGACGTGCTGGTGCGCGGTGGCGAGCTCGATCAGGACGGCCTGCACCCGGACCTGGTCGCCGACCTGGTCCGTGGCTTCGTCGACGTCGTTCCCGACCGCGACCAGCGGGTGGTGCTGGCCGCCTGCGCCCAGGCTCGGGTCACCACCGAAGCGCTCGTGCGTGCGGTCCTGGCGCCCAACGATCGCGCGACGGTCGACGCCGACGCCGCCAGCGCTGCCGACGTCGACGCACAGGACCGGTTCTCCTGGCTCCACGACCTGTCCTTCGTCGAGGTCGGCCCCGACGGGGTGTTCCCCCACGAGCTCGCCAGGGATGTGCTGGACGCGGACCTGCGGTGGCGCGACGCCGCGGAGTACACCCGCATCTTCCGGCGTGTGGCCGACCACATCCGCGCCCGGGTCCGGGCCGCTCAGGGGCGGGACCAGCAGCGCGCCATCTCGGACCTGAAGTTCCTGTTCCGCAACATCCCCGGGGTCCTCTCGCCGGTCGACTGGGAGGCGTGGGGGCAGCACCATCCTGAGCCGGCGACCCCGGACGATCGGGAGGCCGCCCTCGAGTTGATCGGGACGGCCGAAGGTGAGGAGTCCGCACGGATCGCGGCGCGCTGGTGGGCGGCGCAGCCGGACGGGTTCGCCGTCCTGCGAGGTGACGACGACCGCGTCCGGGGTGTGGTCGGTCTCGTCGACCTGACGGCGGCCGATGCGGAGGTCCGCGACGCCGATCCGGGAGCGGCCGCGGTCTGGCGGCACGCCCACGCTGAGCGGCCCCCACGGGTGGGCGAGGTGGTGACCCAGGCCCGCTTCGTCGTCGACCGCGAGGCCTACCAGGGACCCTCACCGACGCTGAACGCCGTGCCGATCGTGACCCTCCAGCGGCAGTTGGCGACCCCGAACCTGGCGTGGGACTACCTCACGATGCACGAGCCCGACGCGTGGGACGAGTTCTTCGCCCTGGCTGACTTCGACCGGGTGCCGGAGGCCGACTTCGAGGTCGGCGGACGCCGCTACGGGGTGTTCGCCCACGACTTCCGGGTCCGTCCTGCCGAGGACCTCATCCAGCTGTGGGTCGAGCGGTCGCTCGCCCAG
Organism: Nitriliruptoraceae bacterium; assembly: GCA_007131525.1. Taxonomy (GTDB): domain Bacteria; phylum Actinomycetota; class Nitriliruptoria; order Nitriliruptorales; family Nitriliruptoraceae; genus T1Sed10-7. The sequence continues at coordinate 2,341 of SLQK01000334.1, forward strand.
GACCCGAGCCTGCAGCTCACGTCCGATCCGGCACCTGAGGTGCTGTCGCACGCGGACTTCACCGACGCGGTCCGTCAGGCCCTGCGGGACCTCCACCGCCCCGACCTGCTGGCACGCAACCCGCTGCTCGGCACTCGTCTGCTGCAGCAGGCGGCTGGGGAGGACCCCGTTGACGCAACCGACCTCGAGCGCCTGGTGACCGGCGCGATCGACGCCCTGCGCCAGCACCCACGGGACGACAAGCTGCTGCGCGCCGTGGACGCGACCTACCTCGCGCCGGCCCCGACCCAGGAGGCGGCCGCCGCCCGGCTCGGGTTGCCCTTCAGCACCTACCGCCGCCATCTCACGCAGGGCACCGAGCGGATCGTCACGTGGCTGTGGGAGCGGGAGGTGTACGGCTCGGCCGACCCGCGGTGACCAGCGGCGGCCTGGAGTGAGCAGCGGCCGACCCGCGGTGACAAGCGGCGGCCTGGAGTGAGCAGCGGCCGACCCGCGGTGAGCAGTTGTGAGCAGGATCGAGCAGGCAACGGTCTGGACCCCGGGTAGCGCCGCCGCCCATCCTCGTGCACGACGACGAGGAGGCAGGGATGGACCGATCGGGAACGGGCCGAGCGCTGGTCATGGGCGGCGGGATCGCGGGGCTGCTCGCGGCCCGCGTGCTGGCGGAGCACCACCTCGATGTCCTGGTGCTCGACCGGGACGAGCTCACCACCCAGGACGATCACGGGACCCGCCGAGGGGTCCCGCAGGGCCGCCACGTGCACGCGCTGCTGCCGCGCGGACGTCAGATCCTTGAGGAGCTGTTCCCCGGCCTCACCGCCCAGCTGGTCGACCGGGGTTCGCCCCACGGCGACCTCCTCGCGGACGCCCGGCTGCAGCTGAGCGGCCACCGGTTCGCCCGGGCCGACGCCCGGCTGCCCACGGTCAGCGTCAGCCGGCCGACCCTCGAGGCGGTCGTCCGCGCCCGCGTGCGCGAGCTTCCCAACGTGACCTTCTCCCCGGCCTGCGACGTCCTCGGGCTGACCACCACACCTGACCGACGACGTGTCACCGGCGTGCGCGTGCTCCGACGTGCCGACAGCAGCGCCGAGGAGGTGCAGGCAGGTGCGGTGGTCGTCGACGCGATGGGCCGGGCTTCACGGACGCCGAGGTGGCTCGAGGACCTCGGGTACGACCCACCGCCCGCAGACGAGCTCGCCGGTGACGTCGGCTACGCCACCCGCCACTACCGACTGGCGCCCGACGTGCTCGGGGGTGACTGGGGCAGCCTCCAGGGTCCGACGCCGAGCTGCCCGCGCGGCGGCGCCCTGGCACGCATCGACGGTGACCGCTGGATCGTGACGCTGTTCGGGCTGCTGGGCGACCATCCGCCGCTCGACCACGAGGGGTTCCTCGCCTTCGCCGACTCGCTGACCTTCCCGGACCTCGGGCGGGCGATCCGGACCGGTCCACCCCTCGACGAGCCTGTCCGGATGCGCTTCCCCGCGAGCGTGCGACGCCGCTACGAGCGGCTGCGCCGGTTCCCCCACGGACTGCTGCCGCTCGGGGACGGGGTGTGCAGCCTGAACCCGATCTACGGCCAGGGCATGACCGTCGCGGCGCTCCAGGCGCTCGCGCTACGTGAGCATCTCGGACGGGCGCCCGCACCCGACCCTCACCGCTGGCTCCGCCGTGTGGCACGCGTCGTCGACCCGGCCTGGGACATGGTGGTCGGCGGCGATCTGGCGTTACCCGGCGTCGAGGGTCCTCGGACCCCGAAGGTCCGGCTGCTGGGCGCCTACATCAGCCGGCTCCACGCCGCCGCCGAGGTGGATCCGGAGCTGGCCGTCGCCTTCGCGCGGGTCATGGCGCTGGTCGATCCCCCGGCCACGCTGCTGCAGCCGCAGCGCGTGCTGCGGGTGCTGGCTCGCGGTCGACCGGCACGTGGCCACGTCGGGACGCAGCCGCCGGGCCGCGATGAGCAGCCGTCTGCTGGCGCCCGAGCAGCAACGACCCACCGAAGCTGGACCGAGACATCCGAGGAGGTCCGACGATGAGGGATGTCCGCATGGTCATCGCCGCCCTGTTGCTACCTGCCTCGCTGCTCGCGTTCGCCGCCGTTGCGGTCTGGTTCCTGCTCGGAGCGTGACCAGTCACGGACACGACAACGGACCGGAGCTCGCAGGATGCGTATCGAGGTGAACGACACCCGGCTCGGGTTCGACGTCGTGGGCTCGTCGCTGGAGCCGCTCGGCCCAGCGATGCGCCGACGGCCGACCGTGCTGGCGGTCCACGGCGGCCCGGCCGGCTACGACCACTCCTACCTCCGGCCGCACCTCGACCGGCTGTCGGCGTTCTCCCAGGTCGTCTACGTCGACCTCCCCGGCCACGGCCGCTCCGACCACCTCTCCGCCGACGAGTGGAGCCTGGAGCGGTGTGCCGATGACCTGCAGGCCTTCTGCGACCGCCTCGGGATCGTGGCCCCACTGCTGTTCGGGCACTCCATGGGTGGCTTCGTGGCCCTCCTCCACGCGCTACGCCATCCAGGTGCCGCGGGAGGCCTGCTGCTCCAGGCCACGGCCGCCCGCCACGACACGGGCCGGGTTGCCGCCCAGTTCCGGGAGCGGTTCGGCGACGAGTTCGCGGCGATCGCGGGCCGGGTCTTCCGGGGCGGGTCGGTCACAGCGGCCGAGCGGCGACGGGTCCTCGACGCCTTCGGGCCGCAGCGGCCCGATGATGACGCCTACGCCCGCATCGTCCCCAACCGCGACCTGGAGGCAGCGACACCGCAGGTGGCGCGCTTCGACGTGGTGGAGCACCTCCACCGCATCGACGTCCCGGTTCTGGTCAGCGTCGGGGAGCTCGACCCGGTGACCCCCATCGCCGCGGCGCGGGAGATCGCCGCGGGGGTGGGGTCATCCCGCTGCCACCTCGAGATCCTCGCCGGCGTGGGCCACTTCCCGTGGCTGGACGACCCCGAGCGGTACTGGCCCCACGTGGACCGCTTCGTCGCCGCCTACGCGGAAGCGATGCCGGTCAGCGCAGGACGGCCCGCGCCGGTCGCTGGACCGACGCGAAGTCGGCCAGGGTGAGCCAGGTGGGCAACGTCCGGTGCAGGCCGGCAGGTCCCTCGACCCGCAGCTGTGCCAGGTCGACGGCGCGATGCCACGGGAGCTCCCCGAGCCAGACCCGTCTCAGCGTCCCGAGCGAGGAGATGATGCGTGCCATCACCTCGTACCTGGGGTCATCGTCACACCGGTCCACCTCCTGGTCGTCGACGACGACCCAGCAGTCGCGGGCGCGAGGCGTCGCGTCGTGCAGGTGGAATGCCAGCGCGGCCCGGCCCACTGGCATCGCTCCGAGGTCGTAGTTGCGGTGCAGATCCCACAGCAGCAGGCGGAGGTCGAGGTGGTGGTCGCCGAGCTCCGGTACCCAGCGCGTGCCCCCGACACCCACGGCTTCGATGACGTGTTGGAGCTCGCGACCCGCCAGCGTCGTCCACCGTCCGGCGAAGAGCTCCATCGCGCGCGCCACGGAGCAGAACTGGCCGTAGCTGCCCATCGCCACGTCGTGCGTCGACGGCGTCCGGGGCCGACCGACCGTACGCGTCACTGCACAGGGTTCCCAGCGAGGATCTCCACCCGCACGACAGAGGCTGTGCCGGCCCGGTCACCCGGGGCGGCGCCTGCTGGGCCTGAGCCCCTGGCGGCAGCACCGATACGGAGGTCCCGATGAGCCTTGCGGCACCGACGGTCAGCTGGGCACCTCGGAGCTGACCCCCGTGCACGCCCTGACCTCGGGGTGCCGTCTGTGAGCGGCCGGCCTACCGCAGGCACCCGTGCCGTGGTGATCGGCCCCAGCATCGCCGGCCTGGTCATCGCACGCGCCCTGGCCAGCCACGACGACGAGGTGGTGGAGGATGGACGAGGTCCGGTCGACGTGCACTACCCCGTGGCGGTGTGGTCATGCGGGTCGAGGGCAGCCGGTCACCTGACGCAGCTGGCGGGCTCCGCGGCGGCCCTGCCGATCGGGGATGTCGTTCGGGTCATCCGTGACAGCGAGCCCGGCGCGCGGGCGACCAGCGACCGGTTCCCCGCCATCAGACCGGTCGTCGACGGTGCCTGGACGCTTGCGGCCGGCTGATCCCTCGCCGCTGCTGCGCCCCAGCACGCTTCCACGCGCCGCCCGGGGCAGCCTGCGTTCATCGAGGTGAGGGGCACGCCCCACGGCTCACGGCGCCGTGGCGCGCAGGACCAGCATCCAGACGGTGGAGGGCAGCGGGCCCGTCAGCTCCCGGATCGCGACACGGCGCAGCCTGTCCTGCATCGGCCGCTCGAGGCCCGCCACGAAGGCCAGGGTGTGGGGCATGTTGAGCCGCCACTCGACCGCTCGGTGCGGATCGTCGAGCCCGGCCTCCACCGGCACCGCCGCGACCTCGGCGGTCGCGAAGCCGGCGTCACGGGCGGTGCACACCAGGTTGTCGGGGTCGCCGGTGAGGCCGGCGACGCGGGCCTTGAAGGTGCCGTACCAGGCCGGGCGGCGGTATCCGAACCGCTCGAGCACCCCTTCGACGACCGCCTTCGCCGGGTGGTCGTCACCGGTGCGGAAGGTGCTGGCCAGCAGCAGGCCATGACCTCGCAGGACCCGACGGCACTCCGCCAGCGCGCCGAGGAGGTCCGGCACGTGGTTGAGGCTGAAGGCGGCGACCACGGCGTCGAAGCCGTCGTCGCGGAAGGGCAGCTGCTGGGCGTCCCCGGCGACCCCGGGCGGCCGCTGTTCGCGGTCGTGGGCCAGCATCTCGACGGCGAGGTCGAGCCCGACCGGGGTCGCGCCGACCGCCTGCAGGGCGCGGGAGGCCACGCCGGTCCCGGCACCGAGGTCCAGTACGCGACGCCCCGTCAGCGCCCCGGTGGCCCCCGCCACCAGCGCGTCGGCCATGATCTGGTAGAGCCGCTCCGGACCGCAGGCCCACCCCTGCGCCGAGCCGGCGTAGGCCGCCCGGATCTCGGCGACCAGCGCGTCGTCCGCCAGATCGCGCATCACGGGAGCCACCCCTGTGCGGCCGGCACCTGCCCGACCCACCAGGCCAGCTCCGCGTCGTCACCGAGCGCCTTCTCCCAGCCGAAGTTGAGCAGCAGGGCGAGCAGGCTCAGGGCGAGCTGCCGTGCCCACCAGCCGGTGGTGTCGATGCCGTTGCGTTCCAGCGCGGCCCGGTACCGATCGAAGGTCGCTGCCTTGGTCTCCGGCAGTCGTGCCTGGTTGAGGCACGCGTACCAGGCGAGGTCGTAGCAGCCGGGGCCGACCCCGGGGACGGCCCAGTCGAGCAGGATCGTGCGACCGTCCGGATGGCTGCCCAGGTTGCCGGCCTTCCAGTCCCCGTGGAGCAGCGTCTGCGGGGTGGCCGCGAGGCCGTCCAGCAGCGGCGTCGGGTCCGCGAGGAGGTCGGCCACCACCGCGGCGGCGTTGGGCGCACGCTCGCGCAGGCGGCGCCAGCCCTCGGGGACCAGCTCGGTCGGCACCGGGTCGCGGCCACCGCGGGCCCGCTCCGTGACGCCGAGCCCGGGGCCGAACAGCAGCAGACGGGTGGACATCGGCAGCAGCGCCGGCGCCGGCGGCGCGTCCCAGAACGCCGCGTGCAGCCGCGCCATGTGCTCCACGAACCGGCGGTGCTGCTCCAGGGGCAGTGGTGTGTCGCCCTCGGGGACCAGGTGGTCCACCACGTCGTGCATCACCAGCACCGCACCCCGACCCTCCGGGCGCTCGTCCCAGGCCGCGGCGACCATGGTGTGGTCGATCGCGGCGGGCAGGCGGTCCAGCCAGCCGTCCTTCCACACCTGGACCGCGCGGATGCCGAGGTCACCGCTGGCCCGCATCACCCAGTCATCCGCGAGGTGGAGGTGCTTGCAGACGTACCACCGGCCGCCCACCTGGACGCGTTCGAGCCGTGCCCCCGTCTTGCCGTCGCCGGCGCTGAGGGCCGCGCCGGCGACCTCGCCACCGAACAGCGCCCTCAGCGAGGGTGCGACCTCGCGTCGAGGCGTGTCCGCCTCCGAGCGTCGCCGCATCGCCGGCGCACCTCCGTGCGGGGTCCGGTGGCCACCGTAGGGGGCCGGCGTCGCCGTCGCGCCGCCCATCATGGCTGGACCAGCGGGGCGTCGGTGGCCATCTGCTGCTGCAGCTCGGGATCCCACACACCCGCGCAGAACAGCGTCTGGGCGACGATGCGACCCGCCTCCACCCGGAGGACGTGCAGTTGCCGGGCGAGCGCACCGGTGCGCACCTCGCTGTGCTGGCGCCACTGGAACTGCACCAGCAGGTCACCGTCGGCGGTCGGTTCGGCGTCGAAGCGCTCGAAGCGTCCCGGACCGGGCAGCGCACCGCCGGTGATCCGGGCCACCTCGGTGCGGCCGATGACCTGGAACCGCCAGTTGGGTACGTGCGCGTCGAGCAGCACGTCGGGGTGGTAGAGGGTCGCCAGCGTCGTGAGGTCCTGCCGTTCCACCGCGTCGCGGTAGCGGACGGCGAGGTCGTCGGTGTCGGTCATCATGTCGCTCCTGGTATCCGAGGGTGGTGGGGCCGGGGTGGGTGTGCGCGTCATGGGCGGGCCTCGATGATCAGGTTGAAGGGCGTCTGGGTGGCGACCCTGCGGTGGCTGAAGCCGGCGGCGGCGAGCACCTCGAGCAGTTGGTTCGGGCCGGCCTGCGCACCGAGGGCGGCCGCCCCGTCCTGGTCCAGGCTGCTCGGGGTGCACAGGAAGACCGAGCCGGCGTAGAACAGTCGACCGATGGGGTTGCAGTTGTCGGCGAGCGCATCGCCGGCGCGGGGTTCCACGATCAGGACCGACCCGCCCTCGGCCAGTGCCTCGCGGGCCCGGCGGGCGGCGGCGACCGGATCGCCCATGTCGTGCAGGCAGTCGAAGAAGCACACGAGGTCGTAGCCCTCGCCCGGCAGCTGGTCGGCAGCCGCCACCTCGAAGGCCACCCGGTCCCCGACGCCCGCATCCGCGGCGGCCTTCGCCGCGGTGGCGATCGAGGCTCCGTGCGCGTCGACGCCGAGGTAGCGGGACGCCGGGTAGGCCTCGGCCAGCACGATCGTCGAGGCACCGTGGCCGCAGCCGACGTCGGCGACCCGTGCGCCCGCGCGCAAGCGCTCGTCCACGCCCTCCAGGGCGGGGATCCACTCCTGCACGAGCTGGTGCCGGTAGAGCGGGGCGAAGATGCGTTCGACGCCGTGGTACAGGCGCGGGTCGTGCTCGTGCCAGCCGATCCCCGCGCCCGTGCGGAAGGCGTTGACGGCACGGTCGGCGCTGGCCCAGGCGGCCGCGATGACCGCGAAGATGCCGGCGACGTCCACGGGGCCTGTCGGGTCGGCGAGAACGGCGGCGTGCTCGTCGGGCAGCTCGAAGGTGTCCTCCTGCGCGTGGTGGTGGACGTAGCCCCCGGCGGCCTGGTTGGCCAGCCACTCCCGCACGTAGCGCGGGTGGGTGTCGGTGCGTCGGGCCAGCTCGACGGCGGTCAGGGGCCCGGCGCCGGTCATGGCCGCATAGAGCCCCAGGACGTCACCGAGGTAGCAGCAGGCCGCGGACTCCGCGGCGGCCGCTTCGGACACGACCAGGCCCTGGAAGGCCTCGAGCCGGTGCTGGTCGAGCGTGCGGTGGTCGATGGTCATGGGCGCGCATCCTCCCGGTGGCGTGCTGTGGACGCTGCCCACCATGGGGGTCACCGGTTGCACGGCGGCTGCGTTCCGGCTGCACCGGCGACCGCCGGCTGCAACCCGTCGCTCAGCCTGACCGCAGGTCGTCGAGGACCCCCAGCGCCAGCTGCACCGTCTCCGGGGCGCTGAGCTGACGGCCGTGGGCCGCTGCCGCCTCGGCGGCAGCCGTGCCGAGCCGTCGTCGCAGTCCGCTCCAGGCCTCCGCGAGACGCGCCGCCTCGACGCCGTAGCTCGGGGGTGCCGCGTCGGCGACCGCGCCGTGCAACGTCGCTGCCGGCTGATCAGCACCGACGCGGGCCAGCAGTTCCACCAGATTGCGCAGGGTCGTCAGCTGATGGGTCCAGTCGCCGAGGCGACGCCAGTGGGCCACCACCTCGGCGAACAGCTCCAGGGCGCGCCGCTCCTCGCCGGTGCGTCCCAGCAGCGAGGCCAGCGAGACCATGGCGATCCCCTGCGCAGCCCGTCCGTCCACCCGTCGTGCGGCGGCGATCGCCGCCTCGAGGCAGGAGCGCGCCGCCGCGGGGTCCACCTGCAACAGCGCCTCGCCCCGGCTGTAGAGGGCGTGGGCGAGCAGCGTGTCGCTGCCGACGGCGCGCGCGGTGGCCTCCAAGGCCTCGGCCTCGGCGACGGCGGCGGTCGACGCGCCCTGGTAGCTGAGCGCGAGGACCCGGAGCATGCGGTTCACGGCCCGGTAGTACTCCTCCCCGGGTTCGCCCCGCAGCCCCGGCCACGCCCCGGTCAGGGCGAGCACGTCATCGAGGCGTCCCTCGTACAGGGCAGTGGTCGCCAGGGCCTGGCGGGCCCAGGTCCCCGTCAGGCTGGTGGGGGCGACCCGCGCCAGCGCCGTCTCCGCGTAGCGTCGCGCACGGGCGAGATCGCCACGACGGGTCGCCCCCCGCGCGGCGGTGGCCAGGGCCGCCGGGTAGGTGGGCTGCTGCCCGGCCCCCGGGAGGGCCAGGGCACGCTCGGTCCAGCGGAACATCTCGTCACGCTGCCGGTGGCCGATGTAGTCGCGCAGCGCCACCGGCAGACGCAACGCCGCCTCCACGTCGCCGGCCGCGACGAGCCAGGCATGTGCCAGGCGGAGGTCGTCGATCGCGCTGTCGATGCGCGCCAGCGCCGCGTGCTCGTGGCGACCCCGCACGAGGGGACCGACCTCCTCGGCGAAGGCGACGTGGTAGACGGCGTGGGCGTGCCGCAGGCGCTCGGTCCCCGCCTGGTCCTCGAGCCGTTCGGCACCGAACACCCGCAGGGTCTCCAGCAGCCGGTACCGCGTCGCCGCCTCGCCGTGGTCGACCGTGACCAGCGACCGATCGACCAGGTGGGCGAGGAGACCGGCGACGGCCGACGTGGGGATCGCCTCGTCCGCGCAGACCTGCTCCGCCGCCGTGAGCTCGAAGGCACCGGCGAACACCGACAGGCGGTCGAACAGGGCCGCCTCACGGGCGTCGAGGGCGTCGTAGGTCCAGCGCACCACGGCCTCCAGGGTGCGGTGCCGTCCGGTCGCGCCCTGTGGTCCCCCGGTCAGCAGCTCGAAGCGCTGCCCGAGGCGTGCCAGCAGGTCGGCCACACCGATGGCGCGAACGCGTGCCGCCGCCAGCTCGATCGCCAGCGGCATGCCGTCGAGACCTCGGCAGAGCTCCCCGACGGCCGCCGCGTTGTCCTCGGTCAGCTCGAAGGCGGGTTCCGCCCCCTGTGCGCGCGCGACGAACAGTGCGCCCGCGGGGGAGGCGGCCACCTCGGCACAGCTGTCACCCGCCCGTGGGACCGCCAGCGGCGCAAGGTGCCACACCCGTTCGCTCGACAGGCGCAGTGGCTCCCGGGAGGTGGCCAGCACCACGACGTTGGGGCAGGCGGCCAGCACGGCCTCCACGATCGGCGCGACCGCGGCCAGCAGGTGCTCGCAGTTGTCCACCACCAGCAGCACCCGGCGCTCACCCAGGACGGCCAGCAGCACCTCGACGGCCGGGCGGCCACCGCGATAACGAGCCCCAAGGGCGTCGATCAGGACCGTTGCCACGGCCTCGGGGTCGCGGATCGCGGCCAGCGGGCAGATCGCGGTCCCGTCGGGGAACCGGTCGCCCACCTCGGTGGCGATCCGCTGCGCGAGCCGGGTCTTGCCCACGCCGCCGGGTCCGAGCAGCGTCAGCAGTGGCGTGGTCCCCACCAGCTCGGCGATGCCGGCGAGGTCCCCGTCGCGGCCGATGAGCTCGACGGCCCTGGGCGGTCGACGGGACGTCTGCGTGGTGGTCGGGGTGCCTGCGGATCGCGTCGCTGGTGACGTGGGGATCGTCACCCCGCCCGCGAGTTCGGCGTCCTGACGGAGCAGCCGTTCGTGCAGGCGCTGCAACTGCGGCGACGGGTCGATGCCGGCCGCCTCGCGAAGCTGCGCCTGCAGCCGGCGGTAGGTGGCCAGGGACTCGGCCTGGTGGCCGGCCCGGTACAGCGCCACCATGAGCTGGCCATGGGCACGCTCGTCGAGCCTGTCTCGGGACACGATCGCCTCGAGCTCACCGATCACGGCCTCGTGCTCGCCGAGGGCGATCCGCGCGTCGATGTGCTCGGCGGTGGCCGCGGTCCGCAGCTGCTCGAGGCGCAGCGCCTCCTCATGGACCAGGTCGTGCGACGCGAGGTCGGCGAAGGCTGGACCGCGCCACAGCGCGAGGGCCTGCTCGAGCCGCTCGGCGGCTGCACCCGGATCGGTGGTGGCCGCCGCACGGGCCTCGTCGGTCAGCACCTCGAAGTGATCGGCGTCCACGGTCTCCGGCGATCGCGCCACGCGGTAGCCGTTCCCGGTGGAGGTGACGGCCTCGGTCCCTCCCGCTGCGAGCGCCCGCAGGTCGCGGCGCAGGCGGGAGACGTAGCTCTGCAGGGTCTTCCTGGCGGTGGGTGGTGGGCGGGGACCCCACAACCCGTCGATCAGCCGCTCGGTCGACACCACCTCGCCGCGGGCCGCGAGCAGCGCTGCGGCGATCGTGCGCTGCCGGTCGCCACCGAGGTCGCTCCATCGATCCCCGGCTCTGGCTCCCACGGGCCCGAGCACCTGCCAACGCATGACCGAACCCTACGGGGGTCGGGCGCGGGAGGGAACCGCCGATCCGTGCGGTGACGCGGCCGGCACCGGTCCTCAGCTGGGTGCCACGTTCTGGTGGAGGCGGAACCGGTTGTCCGGGTCCATCCGGCGCTTGATGGCTCGCAGCCGGTCGAGGTTCGCCGCACCGTGGGCGGTCTGCAGCGTCGCCTCGCGGTCCTCGAGGAAGCCCGGGAAGTTGAGGTACTCCCGGCCGGTCGACAGCTCCTCGAAGGCGTCGACGCAGTCACGCGTCCAGGCGAGGTTGGCGTCGTCATCGGCCGGATCCTCCCAGTTCGACTCCACCGCGAGGAGGAAGGGGGCGCTGCGATCGCCGTAGGCGGTCGCAGCGGGCTCGACCCGGGACAGCGCGCCGCCGAGGTGCCACAGGTCGAGGGTGGTGCGCAGGGAGGGCCGGGTCATGGTCCAGGCGATCGTGCGCTCGATCACCTCGTCGGAGAGCCCGGGCAGGTGGAGCGACCGCCAGTAGTAGCGGTCCCCGTCGGGGTAGTCGGCATCGAACAGCTGCTGCAGTTCGACGAAGGGCACCGGGCCGCTCAGGTCGGCGATCGGGGCGGCGAGCTGGCGGGAGGGCCGCGTGAGATCCTCGCCGCGGTCGGTGTCGGTCGCAGCGCAGGCCACGATGATCACGCAGGGCTCGCCCCAGTGCTCCTCGGGGATGTGCTCCTCCTCCGGCACGCTGCCGCACACCACCAGCGAGGACACCTCGTCGGCGAGGTCGTCGGTCCAGTCGCGGTAGCCGCGCAGCACCTGCTCCGCTGCGTCGAGGGGGTAGACGGCGAAGGCCATGAACACCTCAGGCCCGACGGGGTGGAGGCGGTAGGTGAACTCGGTCACGACCCCGAGGTTCCCGCCGCCGCCCCGCAGGGCCCACAGCAGCTCCGGGTCGCGATCCTCATCGACCTGGTGCACGGTGCCGTCGGCGGCGACCAGCGTCGCAGCGACCAGGTTGTCGCAGGTCAGCCCGTGCTTGCGGCGGAGCCACCCGATCCCGCCGCTCAGGGTCAGCCCGCCGATCCCGGTCGCCGACACGACCCCGCCCGGCGCGGCCAGTCCGTGGCGCTGGGTGGCCGCATCGAGGTGGCCGAACGTCGCGCCGCCACCGGCCCGGGCGCGCCGCCGCTCCGCGTCCACCTCGACGTGGTGCAGGGGTGACAGGTCGACCACGAGGGCGCCGTCGGCACCAGCCGTGCCGGCGACGTTGTGGCCGCCCCCGCGGACCGCGAGCAGCAGGTCGTGGTCGGCGGCGAACCGGACGGCCACGCGGACATCGTCGGTCCCGGCACAGCGGGCGATCGCGGCCGGGTGACGGTCGGTCATGCCGTTCCACAGCGCGCGGGCGGCGTCGTAGCCGGCATCGTCGCGGCGGAGCAGCTCGCCGCGCAGCTGGCCGGCGAGGGTGTCGAGGTGGTCGTCGAGGTCGACGGTCGTGCCCTGCAGGGTGGTCAGTGTGGTCATGGCTCCTGCTCCTTCTCGTCCTCCGCCGTCGGTGGCGGGGGATCGGGTGTGGGTCGTAAGCGGGTGGGGTCGCAGCGACGGCGCTCGGGCTCAGGACCGCGGCCGTTCCCACAGCGTCCAGCGGGCGATCGGGAGGAAGCCGAACCGGCTGACGAGGATCGGTCGGCTGTCGTCGCTCACGATCGTCACGCTGGGCAGCTGTGGGTGTCGTGCGAGGCGGTCCGCGACCAGCGCGCCGTAGGCGCCGCGGCCGCGATGCTCGGGGTCGACGGTGGACAGCAGCAGCACGTTGGCGCCACGCACCACGACCTGGCTGCCGACCGCCACGCTCCGCCCGTCGGCGCGAGCCAGGACGAAGCGGAAGCGGCCGTCGTCGAGGACGGACGGAGCCAGCAGCCCCTCGGGGTGGTCGACGTCGGTGAAGGGGAAGGACGCCACCGTCACGCGGCACCACTCGGCCAGCTCGGCTGCGGAGCTCACCTCCACCAGCTCCAGATCGGCCGACTCGCGTCGCGTGACGGGCAGCCCCGGCGGGCGGTAGAGCAGGGGAGGGTGGCCCTGGAGCGCCCACCCGCGCTCGGTCAGATCCGGGGTTGGCCATGGGCACCACAGCAGCGCCGCGCCCCGTCCTTCAAGGTCGTAGAACCGGGCGATCCGGTCCACGGTGGCACGCAGCTCGGCCTCGCCGCGCGGCTGGAGGAGGGTGGCGCTGTTGAGGATCCCGGTCGGTCGTCCGAGGTCGGCCGCCTCCCACCCGTGCTCGCGGACGACCCGTCCACCGCAGGCCTCGGCGGTCGCGGCCAACGCCGCGGCCATCGCCAGCGTGCCGTGTCGCAGGACCGTGTCCTCGGTGGGTGTACCCGCCTGCCACCCCGTCTCGAGACCGGAGGTGGTGTCGGTGGCGGGTTCGGTGACGGTGGTCATCGCCGGCTCCTCGCGCTCGCAACGTGCTGTCGGAACGACCATCGCAGGGCGGGTGTCAGACCGGTGTCAGTCGGGTGGCAGGCTCGCCGTGCACGCCACGGCCGGCCGTACCAGCGTTCTCCGGGTCACGGCCCGGGCGTCGTCACTAC
>SLQK01000108.1 GCA_007131525.1 Nitriliruptoraceae bacterium
CCCGTGAGGTCGGCCAGTCGGAGCTCACCCGCGCGCTCGGTGCGGCGTTGAACTGTCCTGCGTCCCCCGAGCCGGACACCGGCTGTGGGCGGTGTGACACCTGCACCCGCATCCAGCGCGGGACACATCCCGCCGTGGTCGACCTCGAGCCCGAAGGGGCGGGTCACGTCGTCGCTGATGTCCGTGAGGACTGGATCCCATCGGCCTCCCGGTCGATGACGGAAGGACGCCGGCGGGTGCTGCGCGTCGTGGCCGCCGACCGGATGAACGAGGCGGCGCAGAACGCGTTCCTGAAGGTGCTCGAGGAGCCGCCGGCGTCGGTGCTCTGGGTCCTCGATGCCGAGGACGAGGGGGCGCTGCTCGAGACCGTCGTGTCACGCTGCCGGCGGCTGGACCTCGTGCCCTGGGGGCCGGCCGCTCTCCTCGACCTCGCCGAACGGCTGTCGATCCCCGCCGCGCAGCGGGCAGCCCTCACCCGTGCGGCCAGCGGCTCACCCCAGCGGCTCCGCGCCCTGGCGGACCCTGAGGTCGCGGCGGCCCGGGAGCGCCACCTCGGCGTCATCGACCGACTGGCGACGGCGGGCCCGGGTGCGGTGGTCCCCCTGACCAAGGAGCTGTCGGGCTGGGCGAAGAGCCGTGCCGCTGCGCTCAAGGCCCAGCACGCCACGGAGCTCACCGAGCTGGAGGAGGCGTTCGGCGTGGACGGCGGCAGGGGCTGGCCGCCGGGGGTGAAGGCGCGGGTGACCCGTCGCTTCGAGCGAGCCGAGCGTCAGGCGCAGCGCCAGGCGCTCGACCTGCTGCTCGATGATCTCGCGGCCTACCTGCGCGATCTCATCGCGGTTGCCAGCGGTGCGCCGAGTGACTCGCTCCTCAACCTCGATGTGGCAGCCGAGCTGCGACGCGATGCCGAGCGACTCCCCATGCGTGACGCGGTGGACGCCCTCGCCGCGGTCGCGGCGTGTCGGGAGGCACTGGACCGCAACGGCAGCCCCGAGCTGCAGCTGGAGCGGCTCTTGTTCCGCATGGCGCTGCCGATCTACGCCGCCGCGGCCTGAGCGCCAGCACTCCCACGACCCCGTGTGGGCCCCCGTGTGGGCGGCGCTCACGCTCTGGGCGGCGTTCACGCTCGGTGTCCGCGAGCCCTCGAATGACCCCGGCGCGCGAGCGCATGCCGAAGGACCACCATGCCCGGTGCACGGTGGTGGCTGGGTGTCTGCGCCCGGGCTGGTGGTGTTGGAGGTCGGTGCTCGGCAGGGGGCACCCGGCGCGCCGGTGGTCGCCTCTGGCCGGCCCCGGGCGTCAGGGATCCTCGTGGGCCTCGGGTAGGCGGGGTCCACCGTCCTCGATCGGAAGCGTGGGCTGCTGGCTGCTTGCGTCGCGGTCAGCGGGTGGCCGCCGGGTCCCCGCGGAACGATCGTCGTTGCCGGCCCCGGGCGGAGGACCCTGCGCACGTGGGCGCGGGTCGCGATCGTCGGTCGCATCGGTCGTGCGTCCGGCCAGGCCACCGACGTCCCGTTGCTCGTCGGCGTCATTGGGGCGTCGGGAACGGTCGTCTGGCCCGCCTTCGGCGGCGGCGACGGGTGTGCTGGCGGTTGCTCGGTGAGCGACAGCATCGCGTGTGTAGGTCACCTCACCGCCGGTGATCCGGATCTGCCACCCGCCCAGGTCGAAGCGGCGGTGGTGTCGACGGCAGAGCAACGCGGCGTTGGCCGGTGACAACCGCCCCCCGTCGGTGAACGCGGCCTCGCCGTGGGCGACGTCGCACCACGACGCCGGCGCATCGCAGCCATCCCAGGTGCAGCCGCCGTCCCGGGCCACGAGGACGCGCCACAAGCCTGCCGGCACGGTGCGCACGGCGGCCGAGGCCTCGATAGCCGTGCTGTCGGGCCCGAGGAGCACTCGACCCCAGGTGCAGTCGGCCAGGAGGGTGCGCAGCTGGCCCAGGGTCACAGGCTGACCGGAGCCGAGGTGCGCGAGTCCGTGGTCGCCGAGCTCCAGTTGGTCGGCGGTCATCGTGATGATCACATGGGGGCGGACGCCGTGGCGCGTCGGCGCTTCTCCCGTGCGCAGTGCCGCGGCGCAGAGCTGCTCGAAGGCGTCGGCCGAGCGTTGCTCGGGTGATCGGTGTTCGCCCGGGGTGTCGGGCCGACGGAAGGCTTCCATCGCTGTCCGCGCGGTCTCTGCCATCACGCCGTAGAGCAACCCGGAGAAGGCGAAGCCGCCGTCCGGTGTGTCGTAGCTGCGGACGCGGCGCTGGAGGTGCTGGCGTCTGGCGGTCTGGTCCGCTGTCGCGGGGGCCTCGCGCACCAGGAGCTCCCGCGCGTGCTTGCCGAGCAGGGTCGGGTTGGTCCGTTGCGCGAACTCGAGTAGCTCGGTCTCGGCGGTCTCACGTCGCTCCGCCGGGAGCGCCTGGAGCGTCTCGCCGATGAGCCGCACGTGGTCAGCTGAGATCGCTCCATCAGCGAAGCTCGCGCCGGTCCGTCGGTGCTGATCGGCGATGTGTCCCGCGTCGGCATCGCGCTTGGTGTCCGCCGGTGTGCTGTTCGACCGGTCGGACAGCTGCCGCCGGATGTCGCGTCGCGCTCGCGCCCGATCGGCGGGATCGTCGATGACCGCGGTGCGGCGACGCTCGAGCTCTGCGGTCAGTCGGGCGCGCTCGGCACTGAGCCGGGCCACGGGTCGGCGCAGCCGATCGAGGCGGTGGGTCAGCGCGTCATCGGTCATCGAGTCGAGATCTGCTCCGACCACCTCGGTGATCGACCAATCGAGACGGTCGAGTTCGTCCTGCGCTGCGTTGTGGTCGTCGCGGCTCAGCGCGCTGCTGTCCGTGGTGGACCCGCGGCCGCTGTCGCCGTCGCCCCCATCTGGGTCGCCGCTGGGATCGGCAGCTGCGGACCACTGGCCCGGCTCCTCCCTGGCGTGACTCGGCCACCTCCAGGTGACCGTCCGGTCGGCGCCGCTGATCCGGTCGCGCCCGGTCCGGGGGCCCGTGGCGAGCCTGCGCCGCCGTGCGTCGGTGACCCGCGGGATGGCCGCTGTGGTGATGCTCACTGCGGCTCCTTCCTCCGGGATGTCTTCGGGATGCCACGGGGTTGGGGACTGAGACCACACCGTAACCGAACATATGTTCGAACACAACAGGATTGGGGCATCTCTGCGGAGAGCGCACGCGCGTGGGCGCGGCACGTACGCCGCGGCCGTTGCCACGGACACCCGGGTCCAGTCGGCCCGCGGGTCCGGGTCCTCAGTCGGTGGGGCGGCGTGGCAGGGGATCGCCGCCTGCGAGACGGGCCAGGTCCTCGCCGGCACGCTCCAACCGGGCCTGTCCGCTCGAGCGGGTACCGCTCCGTAGGATCGGTTCCAGCGGTCGGAACAGCAGTGAGCGGATCGAGAGCGAGACGTCGTAGCAGGACCGGCTGCCCTCGGGGTCCTCGTCGACGGTGAAGACGCCGCGGCCGCCCAGGGGTCCGTCGGCGACCAGCACGTCGAGGCGGCTCGGTTCCGTCAGGTCGACCACCTCGAGGGTGGTGACCAGCGGACGCAGCGGCGGTCGCGTCGAGAAGGTGAGTCGTGCCGCTGCCAGCGCAGGGCGTTTCGGCTCGACGACCTCCACCTCGCTGATGGCGGGCCACCACTCGGGCCAGGTCGTGAGATCGGTGAGCACGGCCCAGACATCGTGCACGCCAGCGGTACTGCGCCAGCAGCCCTGGATCTCGATCGCTCCCACGCTCACCCCCCTTCGAGTCGCAACCCTACGCCAGCGGCGGGCGCACGCTAACGGCTCCGGGGTCGCCTGCCACCATGCTGCGCTCATCGTGCCCGTGGCCGCCGTCCCGCCGACCACCTCGGCGTCGCCGGCAGGAGCGGCCTGGCTGCCGATCGGTCCGAGCCCGTGCGGCCGGCTCGCTACCCTTCCGCCCTCCTGCTGGAGTAGCTCAGTCGGTAGAGCAATCGCCTCGTAAGCGATAGGTCAGGGGTTCGAGTCCCCTCTCCAGCTCCACATCCCGGGATCTCTCCCGACGGCGCGCCTGCGGCGGCACATCCCGCAGCTCCAAAGCTCGGGCTACCGGCGGCTCGCTCACACGTCTGTACGCCCGCTCGCTCGCTCGTGCGCCCGCTCGCCCGCTCGCGCGTCCGCACGCCCGCTCGGCACCGGGGCGCACGGCTGTCACCCCGCGAGCGCCGGCTCTGGCCACGCGAGCGCGCCGACGGTTCGTTACCGTCGTCCACGGCCCGCGGTGCGCGGGGACGTCGACCGCGTTGGGGCCGTGCCGTGACGTGGCGCCCCGGTGACCGTTACGCCCCTGGCGCGGGTTGCC
>SLQK01000327.1 GCA_007131525.1 Nitriliruptoraceae bacterium
GTCGACCTGCCCGGTGGGGTCTTGGTGGCCGGCCGGGCCGTGGACCTCGACCCCGAGGGGCTGCTGGTGGTCGACACGGCCCGGGAGCGGGTCACGGTCCGTGCGGGGGATGTGTCCGTCCTGCCGCGGGGCTGAGACGCCCACCTCGGTACCGTTCCGGTCCTCGGTCGGGCCGGGCGGCCCGCAGGTGGTTGGAGGCAGCGGTGGCGACCAGCGCAGCATCGGGAGCAGCGGGCGAGCTGAGCGAGGAGCAGGAGGCGTTCCGGCGGGTCGTCGCCGCCTTCGCCGACGAGGTGGTGGCCCCGGCGGTGGACGGCTACGTCGCCGAGGGTCGGTTCCCCGTCGAGCTGGTGCGCCAGATGGGGGAGCTGGGGCTGTTCGGCCTGCCCTTCCCCGAGGAGTACGGCGGCCTCGGCGGTGACTACCTCACCTTCTGCCTCGCGATCGAGGAGATCGGGCGGGTCGACCAGTCGCTGGGGATCACCCTGGAGGCCGGGGTGGGGCTCGGGGCCGCGCCGATCGCGGAGTTCGGCACCGACGCCCAACGGCAGCGTTACCTGCCGCGGTTGTGCCGGGGCGAGGCCCTGGCCGGCTTCGGGCTGACCGAGGCGGGCGGCGGCTCCGATGTCATGGGCGGGACGCGCACCCGGGCGGTCCGCGACGGTGACGAGTGGGTGATCGACGGCTCCAAGCAGTTCATCACCAACTCCGGCACCGAGCTCACCGAGCTCGTGACCGTGACCGCGTTGACCGGTGGCGGGGAGCTGACCGCGATCATCGTGCCGACCGACACGCCCGGGTTCGGGGTGTCCCCGCCCTACCGCAAGGTCGGCTGGCACGCCTCCGACACCCGTGAGCTGACCTTCGACGGGGTGCGGGTGCCGGTGGAGAACACCCTCGGCGAGGTCGGCCAGGGACTCCGGCAGTTCCTCAAGACCCTCGACGACGGCCGCATCGCCATCAGCGCCCTGGCCGTGGGTCTCATCCAGGGCTGCGTCGACGAGTGCGTGCGCTACGCCAAGGAGCGTGAGGCCTTCGGGCGGCCGATCGGCGCCAACCAGGCCATCGCCTTCAAGATCGCTGACCTCGAGGTGGCGGCCCAGACCGCCCGGCAGATGTACCGCTACGCCTGCCGGCGCAAGCAGGCGGGCCTGCCCTACAAGCGCGAGGCGTCGATCGCCAAGCTCTACAGCTCCGAGGCGGCGGTCACCGCGGCCCGGGAGGCGACCCAGATCTTCGGCGGTATGGGCTTCACGACCGAGACCCGGGTCGGCCGCTTCTACCAGGACGCGAAGATCCTCGAGATCGGTGAGGGCACCAGCGAGGTGCAGCGGCTGCTGATCGGGCGCGACCTCGGCCTGTGACGCGGAACGGTCCGGACCGACCGAACCTCCGACCGCGATCTGCAGCGCTCGCGGCCTCCCTCCCGACCAGCCCGTGCTGCGCCCGACCCACTGCCACCCCAGGCCGGCGTCGAGAACCAGCAACCATCCGCTGCTTCTCGACGCCCGAGCCGCGCCCGACCCACTGTCACCCCGGACCGGCGCAAGAAGCCGCGACTATCTGCTGCTTCTCGACGCTGTGGCCAACCCGACCCCCGGGGCGCTCGCGAACCTCGTCTGTCTGCGGCACCCTGACCGGGTCGTCGCGGCGGCCGACGCCGCGAGCCCCGGTGGTCCCGCGACCCCCGCAGATCCTGCCCGCACCGACGCCCGCACCGACGCCCGCACCGACGCCCGGAGCCGACCGTGGCCGACCGCTACTCCTCACTGATCGCTCTCCTCCTCGATGCACCGGTGGAGGACGTCGACGCGGTGGTCCGGGCCGCCGGACACGCCGGGGACATCGATCGGGCCGCGCCGCTGGGTGGCGACGGGACGGTCGCCCAGGAGGTGCAGTGGGGTGGCCGGATGCAGAAGGCGGTGGTCCGGGCGCTGCGGGACGACCGCGACGACCGGCCGCTGCTCAGGACCGAGACCTACCTCGGTGAGGACGGGCTCGAGGGCGGGATGCAGCGTCAGGCCAAGCTACTGCAGGCGCTGGCGCGGCAGCTGCCGGGCCGTGTGCAGGGCGTGCGGGACCTCACGGCGCTCATCGAGCGGGACACCGCCTGGCTGCACCGGGTCGCGATCGGCGCTGTCCAGCACGAGGATGGCATCGTCACCGTGGTGGACGGGGAGGGAACGCGGTGGGTCCGCACCCACGGCGCCGCGCGGTTCGACGTGCCCGACCTGGAGCTGTACGGCTGCAGCCGGGCCCAGGCCGAGCGCGCACCCGAGCTGCTCGCCCACGTCCACCGGCAGCTGCTGGCCGGCGGCCTGAAGGCGCAGCTGGCGCTGCCTGACGGCACCGAGGTGTACCTGGTCCCGGTGCGTGACGCGTGGCAGCAGGTGCCCCTGGACTGGCCCGGCGTGGGGCGGGCCGGCAGGGAACGGGGCCCGGGTCTCACGGGGCCCCGCGCCACCCTGTCGGTGCTCCACCCCAAGCGCTTCGGCCGGTACCGCAAGGACTTCCAGGGCGTGCTCGACCGCCTGGTCGCGGTGGGCTGAGGACGGACCACGATGCGCTACGACGACGAGATGTGGGAGGAGCTCTGGGAGCGCTCGCTCGGGCAGCTCGAACGCCACCGCATCGCCATGGCGACCCTGCGCCGGGAGTTCCCTGACGATCCGCTGGGACGCCGCATCGTCCCGGAGCTCGCGCGTCGCTGGCGGGGGACCGCCAAGCTGCACCTGTGGTTGCACGCGATCCACGCCATGTTCTGGGCCCGCATCTCCTTCGACATCCCGCCGACCGCCGGGGTCCCCTGGCAGCTCGCGAACTCGATGGCGCTGTTCAGCCTGGCGGTGGTGATGTTCTGCGTCGCCTTCCGGCGCTACCTGCACCCGCTCGAACGGTTGCTGTGACCAAGGGGGGAGCACGGTCCGCACAGCGCGGCGCTCCGGCAGGGTGAGCCTCGGGCTCAGTCCTCCTCGCTCACCTCGACCCAGCCCTCCTCACCTTCGGGGCGGACGTCCCCTGCGAGCCGACGCAGCCGTGGTGCCCCCTCCTCGGGGCCGATCGCGATCAGCCGGTCACCGGCCTGGTTGCGGTGGTCGCGACGCGGGTGGTAGATCCACCGGTTGGCGCGCTGGACCGCCAGCACCTCCATGCCCGTCTCGGTCTGGAGGCGGAGCTGGCCGAGGGTCTGGCCGTCGAGCTCGCTGCCGGCGGCGACGATCGCCTCGGCCACGATCTCGTCGGCCTCCGACAGCGCCGCGGCGATGATCGGGTGGGGCGGCCCCTCCTCCTCGATCACCCGGCACATGGACTGGGCCGAGTCGACGATGCGCTCGGCGGCCGCAGCGAGGTGGAGCATGCCGCGGAGCTCCTCCGGGTCCTCCAGCTCCGCGGCTGCGCGGAGCACCCAGCCTTCGAGTTGGTGGAACAGCTCGTCGGACTGGTCCTCGATGGCGCCGACCTCGGCTGCCAGGGTCTCGTCGCGGAGCAGGATCGCCGAGTAGGCCAGCCCCACCGCCACCTCGGAGACGTTCTTCAGTTCGACCACGAGATCGACGGCGCGGTCCAGGTGGGAGAGCTTGCCGCGCTCCAGGGGATCGGGTAGCTCCCGGGGTGGTGCGCCGGCCAACTGGCGCATCTCGTCCACGCCGGTGCGTGGCCCCTGGAGGAACAGCACGTCGCCCTCGCGCAGCACCTCGTCGCCATCGGGTCCGTGGATCCAGTCCACGTCCCGGCGGATCGCGATGATCCACATCCCCGTCCGACTCGGCAGCTCGAGATCGCGCAGCGTGGCACCCTCGAGGTCGTTGACCGGCCGGACCTTCACCCGCGCGGTCACCTCGGTGGCGTGACGCAGGTCGTCACGTAGCTCGCCGGGGACGCCGAGATCCTTGAGCACCACCCGGGCGATGTCCTCCGCGGCGTCGGCGATGCCCTCGATCGACACCGCCATCGACAGCACCCCGGCGAGCTGGTCGGCGTCGTCGCGGGTCCGGGCGGCGATCATGCACACCGCCCGCAGGTCGACCAGCAGCTCGTCGACCCGCTCCTCGAGCCGCAGCACCTCCCGGGCCAGCGCGTCGTCGCCGTAGAAGATCGCCGCGTAGGCGAGGTCCACCATCAGCTCGGCGGCGTCCTTGGCCTCGACCAGTAGCTCCTTGACGGTGCGGACGTTCCTCATGGTCTCCCTCGATGCGGGTGGTGCGGGGTCAGATCGCGAGCAGGGTCACCGCGGCGAGCAGGCACAGGACCCCGGTGAGGTCCATGGTCGCGGTCACGATGGGGATGCCGTGGTTGTCGGGGTCGAACCCGAAGCGGA
>SLQK01000006.1 GCA_007131525.1 Nitriliruptoraceae bacterium
CGCGCGATGGCCACCGCCCGGGAACGCTCGCGTGAGGAGTGGTGGCAGGGGATGCCGGGTGGGGAGAGCTTCCACGACTTCCACGCCCGCGTGACCGTCGGGCTCAGCAACGAGCTGGCAGAGCACGGCGTGGTCCGGGACGAGGAGCTGCTGTGGGACGTGCCCGCCGCCGCGGCCGACCGCCGGCTGCTGCTGGTGGCCCACGCCGGCACGAACTCGGTGATCCTCGGCCACCTGCTCGGCCTGTCACCCGAACCGTGGGAGTGGGAACGGTTCAGCTCGGCCCACGCCTCGATCACGGTGCTGCGGACCGCCCGGATCGCGAGCCGTCACATCTTCAGCCTCGAGCGCTTCAGCGACGTCGCCCACCTCGACCGGGTCGCGGTCACCCGCTGACCCCGGCGCCCCGGGGGTCCACCTCGCCCGGCAGCGGGAACCACCTGAGGCCCTCCACCTCCCCGGGCAGTCGGAGCGGTGCCTCCCGGACCGGCGGCGAGCCGGCCAGCAGCAGCCGGGCACCCTCGGCGAGCACGTCCTCGAGCGCGTCGTCAGGCACCTGGTGGCGTCGCGCCGGCCAGGTGACCCTGCCACCGGTGTAGGACACGTCGTCCAGCGACATCGGCGGCGGCACCCGCCCGCCCCGGTGGGTCCAGCAGCCTGTGGCCGGGTCGAACCGGTAGGCGTCCACCAGCCGCCAGCCCTCCCGCGCGACCAGCAGCACCGCCTCGATCAGGAAGTCGATCACCGTGTCGGTGAGGAACCAGGTGAAGTTGATGCGCACCCACCCGGGCTTCATGCCGGCGCAACCCGCATCGATGGCCCGCTCGTAGGCGTGGGAGCGCTCCTCGTCGATGCCGAGGAGCTCGTGGCCGTAGGGGCCTGCGCAGGAGCAGCCGCCTCGGGCCTGGATCCCGAACAGGTCGTTGAGCAGCGCCACGACCAGCTCGTGGTGCAGGTAGCGCGTGCCGTGCCGGACGACGAAGGAGACGATGGACAGCCGCTCGGCGTCGAGGTTGCCCAGCACCTCGAGGTTCGGCTCCTGCCGCCAGGCGGCGACGGCCCGCTGGATCGCGGCGCGCTCGTGGGCGAGGATCGTGTCCTCGCCGACCGCACCCTTGAGCTGGAACACCAGGCCCGCGCGGATCGCCCCGACGATGTCGGGGGTGCCGCCCTCCTCCCGCTCCTCGAGGACCTCGAGGTAGCGGTGCTCGTGGGCGTTGACGTAGGCCACGGTGCCACCGCCGGGCACCGTGGGCACCGCGTCGGTGAACAGCTCCCGACGGGCGAGCAGCAGGCCGGGGGTACCCGGCCCACCGACGAGCTTGTGCGGCGACACGAACACCGCGTCCTTGTGGTCGAGGTGGGCCTCACGGTCGTCACCGTCGGGGCCGGGGCGGTGCGGGGCCATCGCCACCTCGATGTAGGGGGCCGCGGCGGCGCAGTCCCAGAACGCGAGTGCACCGTGGCGGTGGAGCAGCACGGAGACGGCGCGGGTGTCGGTCAGGATGCCGGTCACGTTGGAGGCGGCCGAGAACGACCCGATCTTCAGTGGCCGGTCCGCGTGGGCCTGCAGCGCGGCCTCCAGGGCGGCGAGGTCGACGTGGCCGTCGGCGTCCTCGGGGATGCGGATCACGTCCGCGATCGTCTCGCGCCAGGGGAGCTCGTTGGAGTGGTGCTCGTAGGGACCGATGAACACCACGGGCCGCTCCTCGGCGGGCACGTGCGCCGACAGCTGGTACCGCCGGTCCAGCTGCGCCGGCAGGCGCAGGCCCAGCGCCCGGATCAGGAGGTCGATCGCGCCGGTGGAGCCGGTCCCGGTGAACAGCACCACGTGCTCCTCACCGGCACCGAAGGCCGCGGCGATGATGCGCCGGGCGTCCTCGCGGAAGCGGGTGGTCTGGCGGCCCGTGCCGGAGGTCTGGGTGTGGGTGTTGGCGTAGAGGGGGAGCACCACCTCCCGCAGGTGGTCCTCGATGAAGGACAGCGCCCGACCCGAGGCGGTGTAGTCGGCGTAGACGACCCTGCGGGGACCGAAGGGGGTCATCACTGCCTCGGCGTCGCCGATGACCGAACGGCGCACGTGCGCGACCAGCGCTGCACGGTCGGCTGCCGTCAGCTCCCTGGCCGCCATCCTCTCCACCTCCACGACCGGCCTGGCACCCGATGTGACATGGCACCGTCCAGACCTGGCACCGACCCTACCGCCGGCCAGGACCCGCACGCCCCGAGGGTGCCCGTCGGCGCTCGAGCATGCCCGTCGGCGTTCGAGCGTGCCCGTCGGCGTTCGAGCGTGCCCGTCGGCGTCCGAGTGGCCGGGAGGGTTGCGCCACAGGTCCGCGTGGGTTTGGAACACTGCCTCCGCCCGCTGGTCGCCCCGACGACCCGGTGGGGCGTGCCCGGGACCGAGGAGCACCGGTGAGCAGACGTCGAGCGCAGGCACCACCGCCCCCCGCGGTGGACGACCAGGGGTGGGGACCCGAGGTCGGGGGTGGGGGTGGTCGGCGCCGGCGCCGACGGCGGCCCCTCCTGTGGCTGTTCGTGGTGGTGCTGGCCGTCCTGCTCGCCCTGCCCTTCCTCGTGTCGGCGCGTCTGACCCGGATGCCCGTCGAGGGCCTGGCCAGGGGCGGCTCCCCCACCCACGTGCTGCTGATGGGCTCCGACAGCCGGGAGGGGCTGACCCCCGAGGAGCAGCGGGAGCTGTCCACCGGCAGCGCGGACGTGTTCACCGGGGAACGCATGGACACGATCCTGCTGCTCACCGTCGACCGCGGCCGGGCCGCCATGCTCTCCTTCCCCCGCGACCTGTGGGTGGAGCGGTGCGACGACAGCATCGGGCGCCTGAACGTCGCGACCGCCATCGACGGGCCCGGTTGCCTGGTCGACACGGTCCACCGGGTCTCGGGCATCCGTGCGCACCACGCGGTGCGGGTCACCTTCGGCGGCTTCCGCGACATCGTCGACGCCGTGGGTGGCGTGGAGCTGTGCCTGGATGACCCGATCGCCGACCGTGACGCCGGCATCGACCTGCCGGCCGGCTGCCAGGTGCTGGACGGCGCCGACGCCCTGGGCTACGTCCGGGTCCGCAAGATCGACGACGACTTCCAGCGGATGCAGCGCCAGCAGGAGTTCGTGAAGGCCCTGGCCCGCGAGGTGACCCAGCCGTCGGTGCTGCTGAACCCGGTGGCGATGTGGCGGTTGTCCGGCGACGCGGGCGAGGCCGTCCAGGTCGACCGCTCGATGGGGCCGCTCGGCCTCGCGCAACTGGCCTGGGCGGGACGCTCGATCGCCACGGGCACCGTGGCCACCTACACCGTCCCGGTCGAGCCCCGCACGACCTCCGGCGGCGCCTTCGTCCTGGACCCCCAGCAGCCCGAGTCGGAGCTGCTGTTCGCCCGCTTCCGTGACGGCAGCGTGCTGCTCGAGGCGGTCGACGAGGGCGAGCCGGACGAGCCCGCCGTGGTCCGCTCGGACGTGCTCGTGACGGTCGCCAACGGGGCCGGCGTCGACGGACTCGCTGGCCAGGTCGCCGACAGGCTCGCCGGGCTCGGCTACCAGATCGGCGAGGTGACCAACGCCCCACCGACGGTGACCACGCTGGTCCGCTACCCGCCCCGGCAGGAGGAGGCGGCGCGCCTGGTGGCTGGTGACGTGCCCGGACCCACCGCCCTCGAGGAGACCCCCGACGTCGACCACGTGACCGTCGTCCTCTCATCGGAAGCCGCGACATGACCCGACCCGTGAGCGTCCTGACCGTCTGCCTCGGCAACATCTGCCGCTCCCCCACCGCCCAGGCGGCCCTGGAGGAGGCGGCCACCGAGATCGGGCTCGAGCTGGAGGTGCGCTCGGCCGGGACCGGCGGCTGGCATGTCGGCAACCCGCCCGACCCACGGATGCGCGCCGCCGGCGCCCGGGTCGGGCTGACGATCGACGGCGCGGCGGAGCGGGTCGACCGGGCCGATCTCGAGCACGCTGACCTGGTGCTGGCGATGGACCGCTCGAACCTGCGCGACCTGGAGCGCCTGGCCAGCAGCGCCGGGATCGCCACCCCCATCGTGCTGTTCCGCGACTTCGATCCGGCCGCTGCGGCCGGGGCGGAGGTGCCCGATCCCTACTACGGCGGGGCGGAGGGCTTCGAGGAGGTCGTCGCGATCTGCCGTCGCACCGCGACCTCGCTGGTGGCGCTGCTCGCGGCGGGCGGGGTCGATGCGGCGGTGGCGGCCCGGGGTTCGGCGCAGCCGTGACCTCGCGGTCGCCGACCCACCTCCCCGGCGGTCTCCCCGAGGTGCGCCGCTCCCGCCCCCTGTCGGGCGGATC
>SLQK01000303.1 GCA_007131525.1 Nitriliruptoraceae bacterium
CGGCGGTTCTGGAAGTCGGTGCACGACGACCCGGCCGACAAGGCCGCCGCCTACCACACCCTGCACACCTGCCTGTCCACCCTGTCGCAGCTGCTGGCACCCTTCATCCCCTTCCTCGCCGAACGGCTGTGGCAGGACCTCGAGGTGGCACCGGCACGCGCCGCGGGCCGGGAACCCACCCACGACTCGGTCCACCTCACCGACTTCCCCGTGGCCGACCCCGCCTGGCGGGACGAGGCGCTGCGCCACGCGATGGCGACCACCCGCCGGGTGGTGGAGCTCGGCCGGCAGGCCCGCAACGACAGCGCCGTGAAGGTCCGCCAGCCCCTGGCCCGGGCGCTGGTCAGCGTGCCGGAGGGCGAACGGCCGGGGCTCGCGGGCCTGACGGGTGAGATCGCCGAGGAGCTCAACGTCCACGAGATCGAGCTCGCCGACGGCACCGGTGACCTGGTGGAGCGCAGCTGCAAGCCGAACTTCCGGGCGCTCGGGCCGGTGTTCCAGCAGCGCGCCCCCGAGGTGGCGGGCGCCATCTCCGGGCTCGACGCCGAGCAGGCCGCGGCGCTGGCCGACCAGCTGCGGACCGGCGAGGCGCGGCTGGCCGTGGGCGACGACGAGGTGATCATCACCCCGGAGATGGTCGAGGTGATCGAGCGGCCCCGCACCGGCTGGGCCGTGGCGCGCGATGCCACCAGCTCCTTCGCCCTCGACACCGCGCTGACCCGGGAGCTCGAGGTGGAGGGCGCGGCACGCGAGCTCGTGCGGGCGATCAACGACCTGCGCAAGGCCGCCGGGCTGGAGCTCGCCGACCGGATCGAGCTGGTCATCTCCATCGACCCACCGGAGCTGGACGACGAGCTGGCAGCCGCCGGGCACTACGACGCGGTCGCCCGGGACGTGCTGGCCACCGCCATCCACCGGGCGCCGGTGGCCGACGGCACCCCGATCGACCTCGGCGCGCTGGGGTCCGCCCTGGTGGCGATCCGCTCGTGATCCGTCGGCTGGGGTCGATCCTGCTGGCCGCGACCGTGGTCGCCTCGGTGGTCGGGGTGGTCCGTCAGCGTCAAGAAGCGCGGGCGGTCCGCGCTGGCACCCTGCCCCGTGCCTCGGCCGCTGCTGCGCTCCCGCCCCGCGCCCCCCAGCCACCCTGGGCGGAGCGCCTTGCCACCTGGGTCCCGGACCGGCCATCGACACCGGCCGGGCGCGTCGCCGCCACCGTCTGGGCAGCTCCCCTCACCGCCGCAGGGTTGGTCCTGGCAGCCTTGGCAGGCCGGCTCCCCCGCTGGGACGCCGAGCTCGGCTGTTTCGTGGTGCGCGGCGCCGGCGGACCCTCCCGGGCCGCGCTCGGCTTCGTGCGCGCCTCGGCCAACACCGTCGGACAGGTGGTGCTCAGCCCCGGGGCCGACCCCGACCCGATCCTGCTGGCCCACGAAGCGGTCCACGCGCGCCAGGCGGAGCGGCTCGGCGTCCTACTGCTGCCCGCCTACGCCTGGCTGTCCGCCAGGTACGGCTACCGGGACAACCCGCTGGAGCGGGCGGCGCGGCTCGGAGCCGCCCGGGCGCGGGACGCCCGTGCCGCCGGGGGCGACTGAGCCCCCTCGAACGTCAGCTCGCCACCGGCGGATCCGGCGCCTCACGCTGCTGCTCGTCGTCGGTCGCCGACGATCCGTCCGCCTCGCCCTGCTGCTCAGCCGCTGCCTCGGCGGCGTCACCGGCGTCATCCCGCCGCCACGGGTCGGGGTCCGGCTCGCTGCCGTCAGCCTGCCCGGGCCCAGCCGCGGCGGCCTCCTCGGTGGTGAGCTCGGTCGGGGCCGGCGGCGGGTCGCCGCCGCCCACCGGCGATGGGAGCACCGGCTCGGCCAGCTCCTCCAGCGTGGCGAAGGGATCCGGGAGCGCGTGCAGCGCCTCGAGCTGGGCGTCGAGGTGCTCGCGGAGCCACCGGCGGTGCTCGGCGTCGATCTGCCGGAGGGCCCCGATGCGCTGGCGCTGCTCGGTGGCCTCCCGCTCGGCGGCGTCGACGATGCCCCGGGCCTCCGACTCGGCCCGTGCGCGCGTCTCCTCCGCCTCCTCGGCGGTGCGTCGACGCAGGTCCGAGAGCTCCCTGGCGACCTGCCCGCGCAGCTGCTCGACCTCCTGCTTGGTCTCGGCCATGGCGCGCTCGGAGGCGTCCTGCACGATGACGAGCGTGCGCTTCAGGGCCATCTCGCTCTCACGCGCCTCGGCCAGCTGGGTCTTCAGCTCGGCCAGCTCGGAGCGCAGGGACTCCTGCGCGGTCGCGGCCTGCTCGACCTGGTCCGCCAACTCGTCGAGGAAGCGGTCCACCTCGTCACGGTCGTAGCCGCGGGCCTTGAGACGGAACTCGTACGCGACGATGTCCTCGGGGCTGTAGGGCACCGTGGGGCTCCTTGTCGGCGTCCGATCAGAACGGCAGCGCGGCCGCGAGCGGCCGCAGGAACAGCGAGATCCCGAAGAACAGCACCAGGATAGACAGGTCGAGGGCGACCCCGCCGATGCGCAGTGGTGGGATCACCCGCCGCAACGGGGCCAGGAGGGGCTCGACCAGGCGTCGCACCCCCAGCTGGAAGGGCACCAGGGGTTCGGGCAGACGTGGCACCCAGGAGAAGATGACGTGGGCGAATAGCACGATGCGGTAGGCATCGAGCAACAGCACGAGCACAGCGGAGACCGGCCGGCCGGCCGCTGCTTGCGCGAGGATCACCTCTCGCTCCCCGCCGGCATCCGGTAGCCGAGCTCGGTCAGGCGCCGCCGCTCGTCGGAGGTCACCCGTGCGCTCTCGGGGACGAGGAGGAAGGCACGTGTGCCCACCTTGGTCAGGCTGCCGCGCAGCGCGTAGGTCAGGCCGGCCACGAAGTCGACGACCCGCCGCGCGGTCGCACCGTCGGTCCCCGACAGGTCGAACAGCACCGCCTGCCCCGAGCGGTAGCGAGCTCCCACCGCCTCCACGTCATCGAAGGCGGTCACCTCGATCTGGGCCACACGGCTGACGGTGCGCGCCGCCGACGGGGCGTCCTCGGCCAGCCGCAACGGCCGCACGTTGTCCTCGACCACCTCGACCGGGTCGGGCCGGGCGGCCCTGACGGCGCCGGATCGCAGCACCTCGGTCGCTCCGCCCCGGTCAGCGGGGCCAGAGACCGCCAGGCTCCGTTCGGGGTCCTGCCGCTGGACGACCACGTCTCGACGACGGGGCTCCTGCCGTTCGGGGGCGTGGGCCGCGTCGGGGTCGTCCTCCGGGACGAAGCGGCCCGGCAGCTCGTCGTAGAACTCCTCGGGCTCCTCCCGGAGGCCGAGGTACACCAGGGTCCGGTTCCACATCGCGCTCACGCTGGGTCCTTTCGCCACGGCGCCTCGCCGCGGGGTCCGAACAGTGCGGTCCCGACCCTCACCATGGTCGCCCCTTCGGCCACGGCGGCCTCGAGGTCGGCCGACATGCCCATCGACAGGTGCGCGACCTCGGGGAAACGCGCCCGCAGGCTGTCCCGCTGCTCACGCAGGGCCGCGAACAGCGGCCGGGCAGCGGACGCGTGGTCGCTACCGGCTGGCGGCATCGGCGGGATCGTCATCAGGCCCTCGATGGCGAGGTTGGGTCGGCCGCGAGCGTAGGCCACGAGCGCCTCGGTCTCGGTGAGGTGGCACCCGCCCTTGGCGGGGTCGTCCCCGACGTTGACCTGGACGAGGACCCGCTGCACGACGCCGGCACGCTCCGCACGCCGGGAGAGCTCGTCCACCAGCGAGCGACGGTCGACGCTGTGGATCAGGACGTGGGTCCCGATCAGGTCCTTGACCTTGTTGCGTTGGAGCCGACCCACCAGGTGCCACCGGGCACCCGTCACCTCCGTGCGCTTGGCGATGAGCTCCTGGACGCGGTTCTCCGCGAGGTCCTCCACGCCCAGCTCCACCGCCATCCGGCAGAGCTGGGGCGGGTGGGTCTTGGTCACCCCGAGCAGGATCACGTCCCCGGGGTGCCGGCCCGCCGCCTCCGCGGCGGTCGCGATCCGCCGCCGGGTCTCGGCCAGACGCTGCGCCAGCTCCGCCGCCGAGATCACGTCATCACCTCGTGGTGCGCATCGCGCACGATCAGTCCGAGCTGCCGACCACTGCGGGGATCTCGGCGGTGGCTGAACCAGGCACCGTCGCCGTAGGTGCAGGGGGCGGGACGGCCGCGGACCTCCACGCCCAGCGCGGTCAGCTGGCCACGGACCGCTGCCGGCAGGTCCAGCGAGGGGGTCCCCCAGGTGGTCCGCGCGCCGATGCCGGGCACCAGCTGGCTCGCGGCGTCGTGCAGGTCGGTCGGA
>SLQK01000134.1 GCA_007131525.1 Nitriliruptoraceae bacterium
CCGGGTGCCGTGCCGGATGCGCCGGAACCCGCCGCGCCGCCGCCAGCGACGCACGAGCCCGCCGCTGTGCCGGCTGCCCAGGAGTCGGGTGCCGTGCCGGATGCGCCCGAACCCGCCGATGGGCCTGCGCCTCCAGGACCGCAGCACGCACCTCCATCCGAGGAGGAGCCCGCGGGAGCGCCGGCTGCAGAGGAGCCACCTGCAACGGCCCCTCGCCCCGACCTCACCCCGCCCCCGCTCGCCGATGGCCCGAGCGGCCAGCCGACGGCACCCGGCGAGTCGGACCGGGACGACCCGGAGGACCCGGAGGACCCGCCGACGACCGACTGAGCCCGCGAGGGCTGTGCCGGACGAGGGGCCACACGAGAAGCAGCAACTATCCGCTGCTTCTCACCTCAACTGCGGGGCAGGCACCGTGTCAGGCCGCCAGATGGGCGAGTTTCAGCCTGTATCCGCTGCTTTTCGCGGGCCGGGGACGCGGGGGCCCGGGCCGGCCACGTGGGGGGCTCGGGGCGGCGGCGCCGCCGGTCCGGGCCCTCAGCCGACCCCGACCAGCTGGGTCCGCGCCAGCTCGGCGTACAGGCCCCCGGCCTCGAGGAGCTGCGTGTGGGTCCCGCGTTCCACGATCCGCCCGGCATCCAGCACCACGATCTGGTCGGCATCCACCACGGTTGACAGCCGGTGGGCGATGACCAGGCTCGTCCGTCCCTGCAGGGTCTCCTTCAGGGCGGCCTGCACCAGGCGCTCGGACTCGGTGTCGAGGTGCGCGGTCGCCTCGTCCAGGACGACGATGGCCGGGTCCTTCAGCAGCACCCGGGCGATCGACAGCCGCTGCTTCTCCCCGCCGGACAGCCGGTACCCGCGCTCACCGACGATGGTGTCGTACCCGTCCGGCAGGGCCGCGATCGTGTCGTGGATCCGCGCGGCGCGGGCGACCCGCACCAGGTCGGCGTCGGTGGCGTCGGGGCGGGCGTAGCGCAGGTTCACCGCGATCGAGTCGTGGAACAGGTGGGGATCCTGGCTGACCACCCCGACGGCGTCGGCCACCGAGGCCAGGGTCAGGTCACGGACGTCGTGGCCGTCGATGCGGATGGCTCCCTCGGTGACGTCGTGGAGCCTGGGCACGAGCGACGACAGGGTCGACTTGCCCGCGCCGGAGCGTCCCACCAGCGCGATCATCGTTCCGGGTGCGACATCGAGGTGGATGTCGCGCAGGATCCAGTCCGAGGCGTCGTCACCGTGCTCGGCGGTCGGGCCCTCGAGCGAGGCCAGGGTCGCGCCGGTGGCGGCGGGGAAGCGGAACCACACGTGGTCGAAGGTGACCCGACCGGTGGGCTGGGTGAGCTCGACCGCGTCGGGGGCGTCCTCGATCGGCCGCGGGAGGTCCATCACCTCGAAGACCCGCTCGAAGCTGACGAGCGCCGTCATCAGGTCCACCCGGGCGTTCGAGAGCTGGGCCAAGGGGCCGTAGAGCTGGGTGACGTACAGCCCGAGCGCCACGACCGTGCCGACCTGGATCGCCGAGGGATCGCCGATGACCAGCCACCCGCCGACGAGGTAGACCAGCGCCGTTGCGAGGGCCCCGACCAGCCCGAGCGAGGCGAACAGGGCCCGACCCGTCATCGCCTGCTTGACGCCGATGGCGGCGACCCGCTCCGCCTTGCTGTGGAAGGTCTCCACCTCGCGGTCGATGCGACCGAACAGCTTGACGAGCAGCGCGCCAGCGACGTGGAACCGCTCGGTCATGACGGTGTTCATCTCCGCGTTCAGACCCATGCCCTCCCGGGAGAGCGCTTGGAGACGGCGGCCGACGATGCGGGCGGGGACGATGAACAGCGGCAGCAGCGAGACGGCGATGAGTGTCACCCGCCACTCCAGGGTGACCATGACCATCAGGGTGATCGTCACCCCGATGAGGTTGTCGACGATCCCGCCGAGCGTGCCGGTCAGGGCGCGCTGGGCCCCGATCACGTCGTTGTTCAGCCGGGTGATCAGTGAGCCGGTCTGGGTGCGGGTGAAGAAGGCGATCGGCATCGTGTGGACGTGGCGGTAGAGCATCGTGCGGAGATCGAGGATCAGTTCCTCGCCGATCGACGCCGACAGCCAGCGTTCCGCCATCGACACGACGGCGACCACCAGCCCGACGCCGACCAGCCCGACGAACAGCCACACCAGGAGCTGACGGTCCCCGGCCGGGATCGCCCCGTCGATGATCTCGCGGATCAGCAGCGGCGGGAGGGCCGAGACGGCCGCCGCGAGCACGATCAGCCCGACGAAGCCGGCGAGCCGGCCGCGGTAGGGGCGGGCCAGGCCCCAGGCCCGCCTGGCCACGGAGCGGTCGAGCCCACGAGCCTTCAGCTCCGCCGCGTCTCCCATCGGTCTCAGCGGCATCCCGCCGTGTCCACGCACCAGCACGCTCCTCACGTTCCTCAGGTCGGGCCCGGGGGCCGCCTGTGCGCCCGACCGCGTCGCAGGCCGGCAATAGCCTGTGACGGTATGGCTTCCTCACCCACTTCTCTCGGGACCTCAGCGTCCACCACGCAATCGACCGCTGCGGGCGGTGGCGCGCCGTCGAGCAGGCGTCCCCGGCACCCCGCTTCGTCGCTCCGCTCGCTCGTGGGTGGGACGGGGGCGCTGGTGGCTCTGGCGGCGATGCTCGCCAGCGGGGTCTCCGCCGCGCAGGTGTCACGTCGGATCCGCCGCATGCGGACCCGGGCGGCCACGGTGCCGCCGCTGGACCATGACATCGATCTCCCAGGTCGGTTCCCGCCGCGCTGGCTCGCCGTGCTGGGGGACTCCGCGGCTGCCGGGCACGACCTCGGCGACCCGGACCTCGCGATCGCCCGCCGTGTCGGCCGGGCGCTGGTGGCCGCCGACGGGCGGGCCACGGCCGTGCGCAGTGTGGCGGTCGACGGCGCGACCACCGCCGATGTGCTCGCGAACCAGGTCGCCGCCGCCGACGACGCCGAGGTGGTGCTGCTCGGCGTCGGGGTGAACGATGCGCTGCGGCCGGACCGTCGCCACGCCGAGGTGGCGGACACCACCCACCGACTGCTGACCGCGATCCGCGAGGTGGCAGCGCCGGGGGCCGCGATCGTGTTCCTCACCTGTCCCGACCTGTCGGCGGCCCCGGGGCTGCCGCGGGTGGTGCGACCGCTGGTGGGATGGCGGTGCCGCCAGATCGCCGCGGCGCAGGCTGCCGTCGCCGCGATGCACGGCGTCGCGACCATCGAGGTGCCACGGGCCCGGCTGGGCCCGGAGATGTTCGGCGACGACGGCTTCCACCCCGGAGCGCTCGGCCACGAGCGCCTGGCCGCCCGTGCTGCCGACCTGCTCACCACCGGTGGTGCGGCAGCTCAGCGGTGAGGTCACGGGTCCCAGCTAGCCTCGGCGCTGCCCCTGGAGCGGCCGCGGCGCGGAGCCGGTGTGCCGGGGACGCGGCCACCACCTGACCGCCGCTGTCCTCCGTGCCAGCAGGCCGTCGCTGACGCCCGCCCCCGATCACCTCGAGGTCGCTGTGCCCGTGACCGACCCCACGCCGCCCGACACCGGCGGTGCGGCCGAGGACCTCCCCGACCAGCTGACCGTGGAGGAACGGGAGCTGCTCGGGCGGTACCTGACGGCCCCCGACGCCGAGGTGTTCGCCCTCACGGGACTGCCGGAGGTGGTCAAGGGCGCGCTGTTCGCGCGCTACTCCCGCTACGGCGGCTCGCTCAAGCGGCTGTTCCTGGAGGAGTTCGCCGACGACCTGGCGACCGAGGATCCGGCCGCTCGGGCCGCCTCCCTCTACGACAAGGTCTTCAGCGAGTACGGCGACGACTCCGTCGCCCAGCTCGGCGGGGCCCACGTCGCCCTCGAGGACGTCTCGAACCTGCTCACCAAGCGGATCGAGTGGGGCCGTCTGGCCGCTTACCTGGAGCAGTCCACCCGCTACATCCCCTACGACACCAAGCCCGGTGGCCGGTACCGCTACCACCGCGACGCCGATGTCATGGCCGGCCGGCACGCCACGGCCTACGTCGAGCACCTCGACGCGATCTTCGATCTCTACGCGGGCCTGGTCCCGCAGGTGCTCGACTGGGTGCGGGAGCGGTGGCCGAAGGACGACGCCACCTCGCCCTTCGCCTACCGCAACGCCACCAAGGCCAAAGCGCTGGATCTGCTGCGCGGGCTGCTGCCGGCGGCGACCACCTCCAACGTGGGGATGTTCGCCTCCGGGCAGTCCTACGAGGGGTTGCTGCTGCGGCTCAGGGCCGACGAGCTCGCCGAGTCGCGGGCGGTCGCCGACCGGCTGCTGACCGAGCTCC
>SLQK01000027.1 GCA_007131525.1 Nitriliruptoraceae bacterium
CACGAGGAACCCGACCGCGTACACCGACCCGCGGACCAGCGCCCAGGTCAGCTCGCCGACCGCCACGTCCCTGGGGGTGAGCGGCGTGGCGAGGATCGCGTCGTACACCCGGCCCCACTTGAGCTTGGCGAAGACGTTGAAGGTGGACTCGTACGCCCCGCCGTTCATCGCGGAGACCGCGAGCAGCGCCGGCGCGACGAACACCCCGTAGGGCACGGGCTGCCCGTCGGGCCCGGGGACCTCGCCGACGAGCGCGGCGACCCCGACCCCCATCGCGAACAGGTAGAACATCGGCTCGAACAGCCCGGAGACGAAGATCATCCAGGCCCTCCGGTTGGCCATCAGGTTGCGCTCGACCAGCCGCACCGAGCGCCCGAGCACCGGCGGCGGGGTCAACCGCAGCTGCAGGCTGGCCCGCGCGGGCGTCTCCCGGGTCG
The DNA here is from genome assembly GCA_007131525.1 of Nitriliruptoraceae bacterium. Classification (GTDB taxonomy): domain Bacteria; phylum Actinomycetota; class Nitriliruptoria; order Nitriliruptorales; family Nitriliruptoraceae; genus T1Sed10-7. Next base: position 438 of record SLQK01000027.1, read on the forward strand.
TCATGGCCGCAGCCGCCGGTCGAAGGTCACGCTGCCCACGGCGATCCCGGCGGCCAGCAACCCCACGACCACACCGAGGTGGACGGGCCAGGGCAGCGCCGGCGGCGTGCCGAGCGCCAGGGCACGGGTCAGCTCCACCCCGTGCCACAGCGGCAGCATCCGGGCGATGGTGCCGGCGACCGGTGGGAGCTGCTCGACGGGGAAGAACGTCCCCGAGAACAGGAACAGCGGCACGATCACGAAGCGGTTCAGGCCCGCGAGGAACTGGTCCCTGACCATCAGCACCACCCCGGCGCTCAGCGCCGCGCAGAACGCGACGCCGGTCAGCACCGCCGGGCCCAACGCCAGCAGCCCGCGGGTCAGCGGTACGGCACCGAAGCCCGCGGCGACCGCCACGAACACCAGGCCGATCACGGTGATGCGGATCGTGGCCCACAGCAGGTTGCCGAGGTGGAGGTCGCGGGGCCGGACCGGGCTCGCGACGGCGGTGTGGTAGGTCTTGACCCAGCGTGTGCCGCCCAGCACCGGGAACGTCCCGTCGGCCGCGCCGGCCTGCATCGCCGAGGCGGCCAGCAGCCCGGGCGTCAACCAGGCCAGGTAGGGCAGCTCCCCGAGCGCCGCCGTCGGCTCCCGGTCGACCAGCTGGCCGAGCCCGAGGCCCATGGCGGCCAGGAACAGCACCGGGGTCAGCACCGCCCCGATGGTGGTGCCGCGCCAGGTGTGGCGGTAGGACCGGGCGTGGCCCTCCAGGACCCGCAGCGCGATCGGGGTGGCCATCAGTCCACCAGCGCGCGCCCGGTCAGGCGCAGGAACACGTCCTCCAGGGTGGCGCGCCGGGTGAGGACCGCGGTCGGCTCCACCCCGCGGGCGTGCACCTCCCGGACGAACGCATCGCCGTCGTCGACGTAGACCAGCACCCGGTCGGGCAGCGCCTCGACCCGGTGCCCGGTGCGCTCCAGCACCTGCACCGCCGCCGCCTCGTCCTCGGTCGGCGCCAGGCGGAGCTCCACCACCTCCCGCGTCGCGTGGGCGGCGATCAACGCCGCCGGCGAGCCCTCGGCCACGATGCGGCCGGCGTCCATGACGACCAGCCGGTCACATAGCTGCTCGGCCTCATCCATGTAGTGGGTGGTGAGCAGCAGGGTGATCCCCCGCTGCTTGAGCCGGAACAACCGGTCCCAGAGCACGTGGCGGGCCTGGGGATCGAGCCCGGTGGTCGGCTCGTCCAGCAGGACCACCTCGGGGTCGTTGATGAGCGCCCGGGCGATCACCACCCGGCGCTTCATCCCCCCCGACAGCGGATCGACCTGCGCCCGACGGCGTTCGCTGAGCTGCACGAACTCCAGCAGCTCGTCGATGCGGTCCCGCACCACGGCACGGGGCAGATCGAAGTAGCGGCCGTAGATCGCGAGGTTCTCCGCGACCGTCAGCTCCTGGTCGAGCGCGTCCTCCTGGGGCACCACCCCCAGCCGGGCCCGGAGCTCCGCGCCCTGGCGCTCGGGGTCCAGGCCGAGCACGCGAAGGTGGCCCTCGGTGACGGGCGAGACCGCACCGATCATCCGCATCGCGGAGGTCTTGCCCGCACCGTTGGGACCGAGGAACCCGAAGGCCTCGCCGCGCGCCACCTCGAGGTCGATGCGATCGACCGCGGTGAAGGTCCCGAACCGCTTGGTCAGTGCCCGGGCTTCGACGACCGGCGGCACCTCAGTACAGGCCAGCGGGGCGGAACCGCTGGTCGTGTGCGCTGATGGCGTACTTGTCGCTCATGCCGGCAACGTAGTCCACCGCGGCCTGCAGGTCGCTCGAGCCCGGCAGGCGGTAGGCCGCCGGGATCTCCTCGGGATGCTGCCGGAAGTGGGTGACCAGGTCCTGGATCACCCGCACCCCCCGCTCGGACTGGGCCCGGGCCTCCTCGCGCAGGTAGATGTGGTCGAACATCCAGGTCCTGAGCTCGTGCATCGCCTCGAGGTCGTCGTCGCGCATGGTCACCTCGCCGGCCTCGACCGAGGCGTCGACGACCATGGTCAGCATCGTCGCGATCCAGGCCCGGCCCGGCGGTCCGAAGCGGGCGACGAGGTGGCGCGGGAGGTCGTCGGGGTCCAGCACCCCGGCCCGCTGGGCGTCCTGGGCGTCGTGGGCCAGGTAGGCGATCCGGTCGGCGAACCGGCACACCATCCCCTCGGCGGTGGCGGGCGGGGGGTCGTTCCGCCAGCTCGACTGCCGGATGCCCTCACGCACCTCGGGGGTGAGGTTCAACGGCTCGAGGAGCTCGACGATGCGCACGCCGTGGATCGCGTGCTGCCAGCCACCCTCCAGCAGGGGCGCCAGGGCGTCCTCGCCGGTGTGGCCGAAGGGGGCGTGGCCGATGTCGTGACCGAGACAGATGGCCTCGGTCAGCGGCTCGTTCAACGCGAGCGCGGCGGCGATCGAGCGTCCCACCTGGGCGACCTGCAGGGTGTGGGTCAACCGGGTGACGAAGTGGTCACCCTCGGGGTTGAGGAACACCTGGGTCTTGTGCTTCAGCCGCCGGAATGCCTTGCAGTGCAGGATGCGGTCCCGGTCCCGCTCGTAGGCGGTGCGGTAGGGGTCCTCGGGCTCCGCGACGTCGCGGGGTCCGGCCTGGGAGGACCGGGCCGCGATCGGCGACAGCAGCGCCTCCTCCTCGGCCTCGCGCACCTGACGGGTCCGCCGGCGCAGGGCCGGGGGCGGGACGGGGGTGTCGCCCTCGGGGGCGTCACCCTCGGGGTCGTCGCTGACCGGGCTCTCCCTCACGACGATGGCGCTCCCCACCGCGGGCGCCGGGTCGGGCTGAGTCCCCGGGTGGTCCGCTCGGCCAGCAGCCACGCCACCACCCAGACCAGCTCCGGCGGCAGATCGCCCGAGCGGACCCAGACATCGTGGACCGGACGGGTGAACAGCCGCTGGCGGGCCTCGACGACCGGACGCTCCTCGGCGTCGCACACCCACCACCGACGGCGCCACCAGCGCGCGACGGGCGCGACATCGAAGGGCTCCCCAGCCACCTCGATGTGGAAGCGCTCACCGACGGGGTTGGTCCGGCTCACCGTTGCCCGGAGCCGCCCGGCGGGATCGGTCAACCACCACTCCCCGGAGGCCGGGGGGTGGGAGACCCGCAGGATCCAGTCGTCGACGTGACGGATCGCTCCCTCGTCACGCCCGACCGCCACCTCGAGGTCGCAGACCCGCTGCCCGTTGTGCACGACGATGGTCAGCCGCGGCGGTCCCGCCTCCCTGTGGACCTCGAGCACCGCCGACCGGCCTGACCTCCCCCGTCCTGCACTCCCACTCACACGTCACGACTCCTGAGGCTCGGGACGGCCGGGCTGACCATCGAAATCGAAACCTCGCTTGGGGACCAGCACGCTCCGGGTGAACTCACAGACGATCACGCCATCCTGGTTGTAGCCGATGGTGCGGACCTTGACGACCCCCCGGTCCGGCTTCGAGCGGGATTCCCGTGCCTCGAGCACCTCGGTCTCCGAGTAGATCGTGTCGCCGTGGAAGGTCGGGTTGGCGTGCTTGAGCGACTCGATCTCGAGGTTGGCGATCGCCCGTCCCGACACGTCCGGGACCGACTGCCCGAGGACGAGCGAGTAGACGAGGTTGCCGACCACCATCGCCTTGCCGTGGGGCGTGGCGGCTGCGGCGTAGTTGTCGTCGGAGTGCAGGGGGTGCTGGTTCATCGTGATCGAGCAGAACAGGATGTCCTCAGCCTGGGTGATGGTCTTCCCGGGCCAGTGCTTGTAGACGTCCCCCACCTCGAAGTCGTCGAAGAAGCGGCCGAAGTCCGCGGTCGGCATCAGGTTCCCTCCTCGCGTGGCATCACGCGCCCCCGCACGGTGCG